>NZ_JBBAKG010000022.1:24732-41015 GCF_040403615.1 Haliscomenobacter sp.
CAAAAAACGAGTTGATGTACGCAATTCAGGAGATTCAGGAAATTATCCAGGCCATCACACCCCGCATTGCCTTTTTTGAAGCATCGATAGAGCATTTGTTGCTCGATAGCCGACAAATCATTTTTGCCGAACGCAGCCTGTTCTTTGCCATCAAAGGAGCGCAACAGGACGGCCATCTGTTTTTGCCTGCTGTATACGCCGCAGGCGTCCGCAATTTTGTGGTCACGCATTTGCCTGATGTGACCCACTATCCTGAAGCCAATTTTTTGCAGGTTCAAAACGCAATTCAAGCCTTGCAACGCCTTGCGGCCCATCACCGCCGCCAATTTCCCTTGCAGGTCATTGGCATCACGGGCAGCAACGGCAAAACGATCATCAAAGAGTGGTTGTTCCAGTTGTTGTACCCAAGTTTTGCCATCATCCGCAGTCCGCGGAGTTACAATTCGCAGATCGGGGTGCCACTTTCGGTATGGGGCATTCAGCAGCAGCACGAATTGGGCATTTTTGAGGCTGGAATTTCCCGCAGTGGTGAAATGGCCAAATTGGTGCCCATCTTGCAGCCTCAAATCGGCATTTTTACCATGCTGGGAGAGGCACACAGCGAAGGATTTAAGAGCCAGGAGGCCAAACTACAAGAAAAACTGTTGCTTTTTGCAGGGGTGCATACCCTGATCTACCGAAGGGATAATCCCATAGTTCATCAGGCGGTAGCCGCTTTGGGTTGCCCAACCACTACCTGGTCACTCGAATTGCATGCTGATGCCGATTTGTACGTCTACAAGACCGAAACGTTTTTGAGCCATACCCACCTGGAAGGGCGCTACCAGGGGCAGGAAATGCGGATTACCCTGCCTTTCACGGATCAGGCTTCTATTGAAAACGCCATCCATTGTTGGGCTACGCTTTTGCACCTGGGCTTGAAATCTACCCAAATCATGGAACGGATGGCTCAACTAGAGCCAGTGGCCATGCGTATGGAATTGTTGGATGGTCAACACAATTGCCTGATCATCAACGATACCTACAATGCGGACTTAAGCTCACTGCGCCTGGGCTTGCAATGGATGCGGCAACACGACCATGGGCGAAACCGCAGCTTGATCCTTACAGAAATTTTGCAAAGCGGAGTGAGTAATACTGACTTGTACCCACAAATTGCCCAATTGATCCAACAGCATCAAGTGAATCGAGTTATTGGGGTAGGGGAGGCCACTAAAACCTTGCAAGTTTGCTTACCCGCAGAAACCGAACAAGCTTATTTTGAAAATACGGAATCGCTGTTGGAAAACTTACCTGCGCTGCGCTTTCAATCGGAAGTAATTTTGCTCAAAGGGGCACGGCAATTTCGCCTGGAAAAAATTGCCCAGGCGCTCTCGCGACAAGTACACCAGGCGCGACTGGAAGTCAACCTAAGTGCCTTGGCCCACAATCTTCGGGCCTATCAGCGCTGCTTGCAACCCGGAGTCAAAACCATGGTGATGATCAAAGCAACCGCCTATGGTGCGGGCAGCAAAGAAGTTGCCCGACTGCTGGAATACCTGCGGGTTGATTATTGCTGCGTGGCTTATGCCGACGAAGGTACAGAATTGCGCCAAGCCGGGATCAGTGCGCCCATCATGGTGCTCAATCCCGAATTGGGTGCTTTCGAACAAATGCACCTCCATCGTTTGGAACCCGTGGTATACAGCCTGGAACAACTGAAAAACCTCAATCCCCAAGCTTTGCCTCATGGCATTCACCTCAGTATTGACAGTGGCATGCACCGCCTGGGCTTTGACGAGCACGAATTGGATGGGCTTTTGATTTACTTGCAAAGCCACTCTGATTTGGTGGTCAAGTCCATTTACACCCATCTTGCGGCCAGCGAAGATCCTGCTCACGATGCTTTTACGCACGAGCAAGCAAGGCGTTTTAATCGGGCTTATGCCCGGATTGCTGAGGTCTTGGGGTACAAACCACTCCAACATGCCCTTAACTCCAATGGCATTACCCGTTTTCCACAATACCAGCAGGATATGGTGCGTTTGGGGATTGGCCTGTATGGCATCGACGTGAGCAATTCACTGCCCGAACCCCTACAGGTAGTTTTGAGTTTTAAGGCTACTATTTCACAAATCAAAGCTGTTGCGCCAGGCGAATCCATCGGTTATGGTCGCCGCGCCCGCGCCCATTCTCTCATGCGAACTGGAACCATCTCTGTAGGTTATGCCGACGGTTTGCGCCGAGGGGCTGGCAACGGAGCTTTCAGTGTTGGTGTACGGGGAAAACGCGCACCCATTCTGGGCAGCGTTTGTATGGACATGTCGATGATCGATCTGACCCTGATTCCAGAAGCGCAAACAGGAGATACGGTGGAAATATTTGGGCAAGAGCCCAGCGTGGATGAATTGGCCCGTATTTTGGATACCATTCCATATGAAGTATTTACCGGAATTTCCCAACGCGTTAAACGTGTTTATTTACAAGAATAAGTTTATTTTTGCCCCACTTCTAAAATAAAACTTGACATGGCAAAGAACCTTTTGCTGCTGATTGGCTGTTTTTTCAGCCTTGTAGTATTTTCCCAGGCACAGGATAACGATCCTGTATTGTTTACGGTAGATGGCACCCAGGTGCATGTTTCCGAATTCAAGTACATTTACTCCAAAACGAACGGAAAAAATGCAGATTTTTCCCGCGCTACGTTGCAAGAGTACCTGGATCTGTACACCAAATTCAAACTCAAAGTCAAAAAAGCCAAAGACATGAAGCTGGACACCGTCCAGTCCCTTCAGGAGGAATTGGCTGGTTACCGCCGTCAATTGGCGGATTCTTATCTGCTGAACAAGCAAGTAACCGAAAAATTGACCAAAGAACTTTTCGAGCGTTCACAGTACGACCTCGACATCAGCCATATCTTGTTTGCCCTGCCTGCTGATGCCAAAGGTGCTGACACCGTTTCTACCTTCAAACAAGCAATGGATGCCCGGGCGCGCTTGCTCAAGGGGGACAATTTTGCCACGGTAGCTCAACAGCTTTCTGCCGATAAATCGGCAGCCACCAACGGAGGACATATCGGTTATGTAACTGCCATGTTTCCCAATGGATTTTATCCCTTGGAAAGTGCAGCCTATAAGCTTCCATTTGATCAAATCTCGATGCCCATTCGCACCAGTGTTGGCTACCACTTGCTGAAAGCACACAGCAAGCGCCCCGCAAGAGGTGAGGTAGAGGTTGCCCATATCTTGCTGCGTACCGAAGGGTCGGACGCTATTGTGGTCAAAATGCAAATTGATACCCTCTATGCAAGCTTGAAAAGAGGCGGCAATTTTGAAGAAATAGCGGCCAGAAGCTCCAACGATTCTCGGACTGCCGATAAAGGCGGATACGTTGGTTTTGTAACCATCAACCGCTTTGAACAAGCCTTTGAAGATGCTGCTTACAGCGTGGCCAAAGATGGAGAATACTCCAAACCATTCGAAACCAGCGTGGGTTGGCACATTATCAAGCGCATCAGCAAAAAAGAGATACAACCTTATGACCAAATGCGTGGTCAATTAGAAGCACGCATCAAAAGAGATGCCCGCTTCGAGATGGCCCGCAAAGCCATGGTAGACGACATCAAGCGCGAAACTGGGTTCAAAGATTATCCCAACCTGCTGACCGACTTTGCCGCAACCCTGAACGATACTTTCTTCACTTTCCAGTGGCGGGCGCCACAACCACCAAGTGACAAAGTGTTGTTTACTATGGCGAAAAAAGCCTATACCATGGGCAATTTTGCCCAATTTGTAGAAGCTGCTACCCGTCAGCGCATGCGCATGTCAGGTGAAACCAATACAGATGCTGCAGTGCAAAATTTGTACGATGAGTATGTCAACGAATCTTGCCTGCGCTTTGAAGAACAACGCCTGGATCAAAAATATCCAGAATTCAAGGCACTGTTGCGCGAATACGAGGAAGGAATTCTGCTTTTTGAAGCAACCAGAATCAATGTTTGGGACAAAGCTTCTCAAGATACGGTTGGTTTGAAAAACTATTTCAAAACCATCAAAGGCAAATACCGTTGGGAAGATCGTGCGCTTACTTCGGTATTCTTTATCGATGGCATTTCCAAATCGGTTTTAGAGCCCGTTCGTGAGTATGCCCGCAAGCATTCGACTCAAGAAGTATTGGAGAAATTCAACAAATCCGATACCATTGGAATTCGCGTTGAAGAATTGACCTTGGAAAAAGGCAAATCACCCGAAGCGTCTGAATTGAAAGATTGGAAAGCAGGAGAGGTAACGGTGGCCAAATTGGATCGCCAAAACAACGAGTATTCTTTCTATAAAGTGGAAAAGATTCTTCCGGCGCAAGACAAACTGCTCAATGAAGCCAGAGGATACATCATCGCTGATTATCAAGATCACCTGGAAATTCAATGGGTAAACGAACTGAAAAAGCAATATCCGGTCAAGATAGACAAAGGAGTTTTTGAAAGCTTAATCAAAAAATAGTCGGAGAGTTGGTTGCTGTAGATCCCGCTTCGCTTCGCTCCCCTCCGTACCCTGAGCGAAGCCGAAGGGAAGGGGGGGAGCGAAGCGGAACGGGATCTACGGTACAATCAACTCTTCAACTATCTTCAGCCATGATTGGAAAGAGGAGCCTGAATATTCTAACTTTTTTGCTGTTGGCCATCGCCTTTGTAGCGTGTGAGTCTGATGACAAGCTACAGGGTGATCGTTTGCTTGCCAGGGTATTCAATCGGGAATTGCACCTCTCCGAATTGGAAAACATGTTTCCAGAACAAGCGACTAAAGGAGACAGCGTATTGATCATTCAGGCTTATGTCAATCGTTGGATCCGCGAAGAACTATTGATGTACGAGGCAGAGAAAAATCTCCCTCCGGATCTCAATATTGATCAATTGGTGCGGGATTACCGCCGCTCGCTGATTCGAAACAACTACGAACAAGTATTGGTAGAACAGCTTTTGGATTCTACGGTAACCAAAACTGAACTACAGGCTTTTTACGAAAAAAACAAGGAACAATACGAATTGGAAACCCCCATTATCCGCTGTTTCTTTATCAAAATTGCAGCCCCAGTACCAAAACCCGATAGCCTTTTGGGTTATTGGAACAAGCCCCGGGGGAGCAATTTGGGAAAACTGGAGGCTTATTGCCAGAAATACGCTACCGCGCATGTTTTGGTAGACAGCATCTGGCACAAAGTAGATGTCATCGGTTCGGTCATGCCCAAAGGCACAATAACCGCCGATAATATTGCTTCTAAAAGAGAATTTCGCCAAACCGATGGCGAGTTTGTATACTATTTTCGCTTGTTGGAGCTGAAAAACAGGAAAGAAATTGCGCCATTGGGCTACATTGAGCAACAAGCGCGTACCTTCGTGCTCCACAAACGAAAACTGGACTTGCTTCAACGCAAGCGGGAAGACCTTTATGAAATTGCCTTGAAAAAGCGCAATGTGGAAATATATTAGGGCTTTAAGTTTAGGGTTTTAGGTTTTTCGCATCATCTGCAATTGAGCGTGGATGGTTCAACTGAAAAACCCACTCCAAAAACTGAAAACCCAAAATGGATAAAAATTGTTGGAAAATGCGGTACTTAATATTGGCTGTTTTGTTGACCATGAGTTTGGCAGCGATGGCGCAAAGGCAGGTTTTAGACAAAATGGTAGCCACCGTTGGCGGTGAGATCACCTTGTTGTCTGAGGTAGAAGAGCAGTACTCCTATGCCAAATCTCAACGCAATGGGGCGGTACCCCCAGAAGCGCGTTGCATGATGGTAGAGCAAATCCTGGTGAACAAGCTTTTGCTCAACCAGGCTAAATTGGACAGTATTGAAGTAAAAGAGGACGAGGTAGAAACCCAACTTACCGCCAGGATTGAGCGTATTCTGAGTTACATGAACAACGACCTCAAGCAATTTGAAGAATATTATGGCCAAACCGTAAATGAAGTTCGGGAGCAATTCCGCGAGGATTTGCGCAACAACCTCCTGATTGAACGGATGCGCACCAAAATTATGAACGATGTAAGTGTTACGCCTTCCGAGGTTAAAGACTTCTTTCGCCGCATTCCCAAAGACAGTTTGCCCTATTTCAGTTCAGAAGTTGAAGTGGGCGAAATTGTATACAAAGTTCCCATCAACAAAGAGCAACGACGGGTAACCTTGTCCAAATTGGAAGACATTCGCAAGCGCATTGTAGACGGAAAAGAAGACTTTGCCGTGTTGGCTCAAAAGTTTTCGGACGATGGGTCTGCCCGTGGCGGCGGCGATTTGGGCTGGGCCAAGCGCGGAAAGTACGTGACCGAATTTGAAGCTGCCGCTTACAAACTGGAAGACAACGAAGTGTCTCCGGTTACTGAAACCCAATTTGGTTTTCACATCATCCAGATGTTGGGACGCCGAGGCAACTCCATTCACGTTCGCCACATTTTGATTCGCCCCGAAATCACCGATGATGATATCGAAACTGGAAAACGGCACATGGACACGGTGCGTACCCTGCTCCTCAAGGATTCCATTTCTTTTTCTCGCGGAGTGAAAAAATACTCAGACAAAAACGTTCAGAGTTTCAACAACGATGGACGCATGGTGAATCCTGGATCAGGCAACACTTTTTTTGAAGTGGGCGATCTGGATCCTGATGTCTATTTTGCCATCGATACCATGAAAATCAACAGCATCTCCAAGCCAATCGAATTTCGGGATGAAGGCGGAGATTATTTCTACCGATTGGTGAAACTCATGTCGCGCACCACGCCGCACAAAGCCAACCTGGCGCAAGATTACGCCAAAATCCAAAAGGCCGCCATCGAATCTAAGCGCAATGAGATTGTAAACAAATGGGTGGAAGAACGCATCCGCAAAACGTTCATCATCATTGATCGCCAATATGAAGGCTGCGCCAATTTGGGGCCCTGGATGAAGGAGAATACGGCCAGTACAATTAAGCCGTAATCAGAAAATATATAGGATAAAGAAGGCTGGCAAAATGATCCGTTCATTTTGTCAGCCTTTTTTGTTGCTTTATGCAAGCATTGCCACGCCAAAATCAACATCTTTTCGTATTTTCACCTATACACATAAACAAACAACATGAAAAACATCAGTCTATTCATTGCCTTGATCTGCATGGGCATCAATCTCGCTGCCCAGAGCGGCAAGGTCATGGACAACCTTACGCTGCAAAGCAAAATTCTGGGCATGGAGCGCAAGTACGCCATTTACCTTCCTGCTGATTACGAAACCTCTGCGCGGACTTATCCGGTACTCTACTTGCTCCACGGCGGTGGGGATGACCAAACGGGTTGGGTACAATTTGGTGAAGTCTTGAACATTACCGACAAAGCCGTTAAGGAAGGAACGGCTACGCCCATGATCATCGTGATGCCCGACGCGAATACTACTCGCCGGGGCTATTCCAACAACGCTACGGGTACCTGGCTGTACGAGGATTTTTTCTTCAAGGAATTGATGCCGTTTGTAGAAAAGAAATACCGCATCAAAACGGAAAAGCGTTTTCGGGCCATTGCCGGGCTTTCCATGGGCGGTGATGGGAGCTTTACCTACGCGCTGCACCATCCAGAGTTGTTTTCTTCTGCTTGCCCGCTGAGTGCTGCTACCGGCCCGCTGACCATGGATATGGCCAAAACCTATGTCAGAAGAGCAGATTCAACTGCAACGGATGCCCAAATCGAAGATTATTTCAACCGACAAAGTGTTTTGCAATTGATCAACAATATGCCTGAGAATCAAAAGAAAGCGGTACGCTGGTACATCGATTGTGGAGACGATGATTTTTTGTACGAAGGGAATTCACTGGTACACATTGCTATGCGCAAAAAGGAGATTCCGCATGAGTTTCGCGCCCGCGACGGCGGCCATACCTGGACGTATTGGAGGCAGGCTTTGCCTGAGGTGTTGGCTTTTGTGTCGCAGGCATTTCACCAGTATTGATGAATCACATTGCACAGTAAACGCTGTATTCAAGTCGTTTCATACGACAAGTTATTATGGTAGTGCTGGGTAGTTAAACCGCTATTGAATATTTGTCACTTTTTGCCTGATGCAAAAAGTAACCAAAAAAATCAAGGCTGTATTGAAATCCTACGATTTTGCGAAAGCTCCGGCGGCGCGAAAAAAACTCGCCCCTCCTGCGTCGGGTCTCAAACAGTTTTTCGCTTAACCCGCCTCCACTTCCGCAAAATCGGGATTTCAATAAGGCCTCTTCCGCATTACTATAGCTATTTCAGGTTGTGCGGACATTTAAGTGTTGCGGAATGTGTATCAATTAACCTACTCGGTACGCCTCCACGCTTTTTTCCAGAGAAATAGGCGCCAAGTGCTTTTCAATCTGATCGCGGTTTTTTTCTTGCCAAGGAGGAAGTTTCAGTCCGGTGCCCAGGTTTTCAATCGTTTCGTCAAAGGTGAATCCGGGCGGATTGGTAGCGATCTCAAACAACACCCCGCCTGGTTCGCGGAAATAGATGGAGTGAAAATATTGGCGATCTAACACTTCCGTGGGCATAAAACCTTTGGACAGCAAGATCTCCCGCACCCCTTTTTGAGTCTCATCCGTTGGCGTATCAAACGCGATGTGGTGCACGGTACCGATCCCCCCTACGCCATACCGCTGAGTGGAATCCCAGAGAATGTCTACAAAATTTCCGGCCTCATTGCCTTTTTCAGCGGAATCAACACTTTTGGGTAGGTAGCGTCGGCGTACCCCCGCTTCGCCGATGAATTCATAACCTAAATGTTGGGTCAACAAAGCTTCAGTTTTTTCGTAACTGGTTTCCCACAACTCGCTGCCCCAAAAGCCACGGATGGCCACTTCGGCAGGAATGTGCCCATAAGTGAATGGTGGGCGGGTATCGGCATCATTGGCCACCAATTCCAGTCCCAACCCATCGGGGTCTTCAAAATAAATCACCACTTCGTTGAAACGCGTTTGGGGGGCTTTGTAACTGACCTGGAATTGGTCAAATCGTTTTTGCCAAAAATCCAGGGCATTCACTGGGATTGAGAATGAAGTGGTTGCTGCTTGACCAGTGCCCTGGCGACCCCGATAAGGACTAGCCCCGAAAGGAAAGAAAGTCATGATGCTGCCTGCTTTTCCCGTCTCGTCCCCGTAATAAAGGTGGTACACATCGGGTGCATCGAAATTGATGGTCTTTTTTACCAGGCGCAAACCAAGTAAACCAGCATAAAAATCAAGATTTCTTTGAGGGTCTGAAGCCATCGCAGTGATATGGTGCAAACCCGTGATCAGGGAATTTGACATGGTCTTTTTGTTTTAATGATGCCACAAAGTTACGCCTCCATCATGGCTCCGTAAATGGTAAATGCATGGTAGTCCTTGTCAAAATCATGGATTTTGCGCGATCACCTGTTTTTTGAACTCCGATAGGGTCATGCCCGTTTGCTTTTTGAAAAATTTGCTGAATTGAGCGCCATCTTCATACCCTAGCGCAAAAGAAATCTCCTTGGCGGTCATTTCTGAGTACCGGGCCAATCTTTTGGCTTCCAGGATGAGCCGATTGAGGATGAATTCTTTGGCCGAAGTGCCCGTCTCGGATTTGATGATTTCGTTGAGGTAATTGCTGCTCAGGTTTTGTGCCTGCGCATAATCGTTTACCTGATGCCAGGTGCTGAACTGTTGCTCTACGTCATTTTTAAAGTGGCGTACAATCTCGGCTTGTCGATGGTCAAGCTTGTTGTTTTTAAGGTTTTTATCTTGTTTTAAGCGTACAAATTCCATGGTCAACAGCTTGAGCCAGGCGCCCAGTACTTCTAGTTTGTGTGGATTTTCCTGGCTAAATTCTGTTGCTATTTTTTGAAAATAAAAATTCAATTGCTGCATCTCGGGTTCTGACACCGATAAGGGCCTGGACTCATCACAATTGAAAAACAATTCCAACTCGGTCAATCGCTTGGGCGAAATGCTGTACTCCAATAAAAAATCATTGGTAAACAGGAGGACGTGACCCCGCAGTTCATGCTCGGTATGGGGAACAATGCTCAGGTTGTGCACTTGCTCTGGGGAGATAAAAAAGATGGTATTTGGCGCAAGTGGATGGTTGGTAAAATCAATTTGATGGGTGCCATGGGCCTGTTCTACAGCAATGATGGTGAAGTAATCGTGTCGGTGTGGCAATTCACTCGAAGTAGATTTTTGTCTGTTTTCCTCAATTTTCTGCATTGTTCGGTACACGAAAGGGGCATTCAGATGGGCGATGCGAATCAAGGTAGACATGCTTGGATTTTTTTTGGTGAATTGCACACAATGTTGGCGGGATTTATTTTCAGCCACAAATGAAGTGAATTCACACAATATTATACTGTCCAATCACTTACAATTTCGTTGTTTCCAGTTTTTTTAAAAAGAATCGAACCGAAAATAAAAAATGCTACATCCCACCATTCCTGGCTGAATGCAGCACTTTATCTTGTTAGTAGGACGCCTTCGGCGGCTGAAACTAGCGCATTGGGCCTAAATAGACCTAAGTAAGTTAAAAGGGTTTCTCAAAGAAGACTGAAAAGGGCTAGATCAGCATACGCCACAAAAGGATGGCAATAAAGAAAAAAATCGCGGGGGGACGCGAAATGTAGATGATCAGTTGAGCCAACTGATCATCTGCATTTTAGCGGCGAGCACCCTTAGGTGCTGTATTCATAGCGGTAATAATACCGGCCCCAGCAACAAAAGCAGCGAAGGTTACGACAAGTACTAGCATGACCAATCAGTTTTGTAAGGTTGTACGTGATAAAATTTTGTTGCACTCCATTATGGGGTTCAAATGGATGCTCACGGGATAAAACTGATATGTATAGTGGGACCTTTGAGGGGCAAAAAACCTTAATGATTTTCTCGTGACGCTAATTTGGGAAGAATTTTTGAATTATTCACAGAACTGCAAAAACTTTTTAAAAAATTAACACAGGAAGGCTTGTTACCGGCGCTTAGAGCTCTAAATCCCCAGTTGCGAGTATGTCCCAGGTATGATCTGCGAGGAGTTTGATGGTCGCTACAAACGCGTAAGGCATTTTAGCGCCCCACTCATTTGGTGAAATCATGGACATCACGTCTTTGCCATTGGGCCTACGATAAAGATGGTAGATTTTTCCGATGATGGGGCCAAAATTCATTTCGGCAAGGTAGATGCGTTCGGAGATGTTTACTCGATTCTGAATGGCTTTGGCTTGGGAAGCCAAAAGTTCAATTTGTTGGCGGATCTGGTCTAGATCCATATCTGTCTGCTCGTACATGGCAGTTACAGCACGACCCTTAACTTTACCTTTGTCGATTGGCTTGATCACTGCGCCACCTACAGTATGCGCATACGGGAGGAGATGCGGGTTTTCGGCAATTTTATCCTTATCGATTGGATTGATGAAATGCTCTTCCATGTTTACTGTTTTAAAGTATTGAATTCTGGATTTATCAGTTGTTGTTCGCCTAAGCGAACAACAACTGATAAACTCAAAACCTATAACCTAAAACTTCTATTTAAGTTTAAAAGTACCTTTGCCAGAAAGGTAGCCTTTGTTGTACACTTCAACTTTGTAATCGCCTGCTTCAAATGGAGCACCAGGGGCAACTGAAGCGCAAACTTTAGCTTCGCCTTTGTTGTAACTGGTTGTTTTGGCTTTTGAAAAAGGTACATCTTCGCCAGATCCGCTGGTGAATGAACCTTCTGAAGCCAAAGTTTCACCTTTTGGAGTGATCACCCGTACGTGGAAAACTTCCTGACCGATTTCCGCATTTTCGTTCGGAATGATCTCAAAGCAAACATCTACCTGATTGACTTTTTTAGCGTTGCTGCTTTTGCTTGGCTTGCCTTTTTCTTTAGTGATTAGACCATTTGCGTCAATTTCTTGAACTTTGATGGAGGAAGCAGCAGTTACTTTTTTAGACAAGTCAGTTTTGGTTTTTTCCAATTCGGTTTTTTCAGTCTCCAATTGAGTCTTGGCAGTGCTCAACTGTGTAGTGGTTGCTTTTTCAGCTTCCAGGGTAGTTTGCAGTTGGGTTTTTTCTTCGCCCAAGCGGGATACATCCGTCTTCAAGGTTTCGTTTTCACCGCGCAGGGTGTTGACTTCTGCCAGCAATTGGTTGATGCGGCCTTGCAGGTTTCCTACTTCAGCACGTGCTTTGCCAAGGCTGTTTTTGTCGCGCAGCAAAGATTCGATTCTGGTCTTTGAGGCATCCAATTCAGTTTTCTGCTGATCGATCAAGGCATTCAGTTCTTCGTTGGTGCCACGCATGCCTTCCAATTCAGACAAAGCAGAATAGTATTGCTTGTTGAGCTCTTCTTTCAGTTTGGTGGTCTCTTCCAGGTCAGCAGAAATCTCGGTATTCTCAGCTTTAAGTTGGCTACGGTTGTAGATCATGTATCCATTGATCCCCAAGAGTAAAACAATAACGCCGATCGCTACTCCAAGAATGGTATTCTTAGAATTGTTTCCAGATGTGGTTGACATAGTTTTTTGGTTTTTATTAAAAAAAAATGAGAAATACAGAAAAAGCGATCAAATTTTAAGTTAAAGGAACTGTTTAAAGCGCAATTTTTGTATTTCCTAAAAAGCAATTGCGTAACGACCCGAAGTTTGCTAATATTGTCTGCCAAATACAAAATTGGATATGCTGGAACAAATCGATATTGCCAATGTCCTATTTTTGGATATTGAAACGGTAAGTGTAACCCGCACTTATGCTGAACTTTCCGAAGATTTTCAACATTTGTGGAAGTCAAAAAGCACCTCGCTATTCAAAACGGAAGCAGATGCCAATTCAGAGGAGCTCAACGAGACCTACCGTGATCGAGCTGCAATTTATGCGGAGTTCGGAAAGATCATGTGCATCTCGGTAGGAGTAGTGTACAGGGACAAGGACGACAAGCGGCTCAAAGTTCGACTCAAATCTTTTGCAGGTCACGATGAAGCAAAGCTGTTGGGCGATTTTTCAGAACTCCTGGCCCAGCATTATCCTACTCCCGGAAAGCATTTCATTTGTGGCCACAACATCAAAGAGTTTGATGTTCCTTACCTCTGTCGAAGGATGGTGGTGCACCAAATGCCTTTTCCAAAACTGATGGATTTGGAAGGAAAAAAACCTTGGGAAACCCTCCATTTGCTCGATACCATGGAAATGTGGAAATTTGGGGATCGAAAAAATTACACATCCTTGAAGGTATTAGCCGCCTTACTGGACTTTCCTTCTCCCAAAGACGATATTGACGGCAGCCAGGTAGGAAGAGTGTATTGGGAAGAAAATGATGTGGAGCGCATTTCTTTTTACTGTGAAAAAGATGTTTTGGCAACCATTCAACTCTTTCTGCGTTTTCGCCGCATGCCCATTTTAATCGAAGATCAAATTGCGCACATCAGATGATTTGGATGATAACCGGAGGTGCTAGAAGTGGCAAAAGCCGCTTTGCACAGGAAATAGCTTTAGAGAAAGCAGAAAACCCAATTTATGTCGCTACTGCGCGAAATTGGGATGAAGATTTCAACGAAAGAATCAAACGGCACAAACTGGATCGGGACGAGCGCTGGACGAGCATCGAAGAAGAAAAAAAACCATCTCAACTCAATATCTCAAACCGGGTAGTGGTCATTGATTGTGCCACCCTCTGGCTCACCAATCTTTTTGTAGATGAAAAAAACAACCTTGACCGTTGTCTTGAATTGGCCAAACAAGAAATTGATGCCCTGGCGGAAGTTCCAGGGGTGATGCTTTTTGTAACCAATGAGTTGGGCATGGGGTTGCATGCGGATACCGAAATTGGGAGGAAGTTTACTGATTTGCAAGGCTGGGTCAATCAATATTTAGCCGCAAAAGCAGAAAAAGTGACTTTCATGGTAAGTGGCCTCCCACTGAACATAAAATAGATTTGCATTATTCATATAAATGGTATACTTTTGTCATTCTGATCTAAAGTGCCAAAATACTGCGCACAAAATTCCAACCACGATTACCGTATTCTAAAGGGAACCTACCGTTCCGTGAGAATCTCTGCCGTTCCCTAAACGTACCTTGTTCAGCTTGGGTATGGTTCTATCTTTGTTTTAGTTTTCTCATAGTATGTTTAATTCTCCTACACTCTTAAGCTGAGTGTAGGTTTTTTTTTGTCAAAAATTTTGAAGAAGTACTCCGAAATGAAAAGTAAACTTGCCCAAATCTAACTGTTTTCCAACCGCTTCGTAAATTCCAGCAACCACTCAGCAGACATTGTAGGCATAACCTAATTGAGGCGGATTCAATCCAGATTCTTTCGATACCTTTGGATTGTAGTTTTCTCATAGTATGTTGTCCGGCTCCCGCATCTTTGACCTCCTTGATGCGGGAGTCTCTTTTTTTAATATGATTTTTTCAAGGGTCATTTTTTCAAAATGATCTCAAATCTTTGCTCCAACCGGTATCCATTTTCATCTACCAAAGTCAAAACGTGTTTGCCCGCAGGGGGTTCAAAAGCAAACTGATGAAAAGTCTGGGTTGTACCCATATATTCCTGATCAATGTGCCAATAGATTTTTGCGCTTGCTCGGCGGTGAGCTACCTGAAAAATAGTTTTAGACTTTTTTCCATCCAAATCAATGGGTACGAATATGCGACTGGCCTGCCTTGGATAAATCAACTGCATTGGGCTGTCATTGCCTGATTGGGTCTGACAGTCGGGATGCAAAGGCGGAAGTGCCGCGTATTCCGGATGCCGCTGACGGTAATAATATTCTTCAAGGGGAGGAAATACCAACCAAGGGCGATTGACCATCTGACCGGGCAAAAAACATTGTGCAGTAACCTGATAACGTTCCTGCTGATCTAAATGAACCAACTGATGATAAGTACACACTCGACTATTTAATGCCTTTTTGGGAATCAAGAGGGTGTCTGGTGAGCAATATTGCCCGGCCCGAAATCCAGTCTCCGAACATACCTCTGCCCGAACCATATCGTCAAATGGACATGCAAACCAGGAGGTGGAAGGCAAAAGGCCAAATACATCAAACAGAATGGGCGCGGCTGCAATGGTTCCCACCAGTCCAGGCCTCCCTTCTCCATCGGCATTGCCAACCCACACGCCTACAACGTATTCTGGCGTTATACCAATTGCCCAAGCATCTCTAAATCCAAAACTGGTTCCGGTTTTCCAGGCTACCCTGCGACTCGTACTAAATTGTTGCCATTGGTTTTCGCTGCCAGGCCTTTGAACTTCCTGCATGGCTTCAAACGTTGCCCAAATAGCCCCAGCAGACAATTGATTGGCATTCTGATCCAGCCTGTTGATATTTGTTGGTTCCTGGAATTGGGTTGGAGAATAACTCAATGGATGAAAATCTGCTGGATCATACCGACTGCTGTACGTTGGATAATGCCGGAGTACCCGAGCCATCGAAGCATACATGCCACAAAGATCCCAAAGATTGGTTTCCGCTCCACCCAATATTAAGGATAAACCGTAATGACTAGGCGCTTGCGAAAGGGTAGTCACCCCCAGTTTTTTGAGTTGATAGTGAAAGCGCCCAAAATCGTATTGCCGCAGCAAATCAACAAAAGGAATGTTGAGCGAACGGGAAAGTGCTTCGTTGGCGGGCACCAGGCCGTCGTAGCCCTCCTGAAAGTTTTCAGGCCGGTATCCATTGATGTTCATCGGTACGTCTGGGAGCAAGCTGTTGGGCGACACAATGGCATCATTGAGGGCCAATCCGTATAAAAACGGCTTAAGGATGCTGCCACTACTCCGAGGGGCAGTGACGATATCAACTTGCTCTCCATGGTCAGCTCCAGCAAACGGAGCATTGCCCACATAGGCCATTACCTCACCCCGCTGTACATCGGCCACTACTATTGCCAGATTGTGGATTTGGCTGAATTCAAGCAATTCATGGTGCCTGCGGGCTACATCCAATACATTTGCCTGGAAACCTGATTGAACGGTGCTTCTCAAACGCAGGTAGCCTTTTTCCTTGGCGATTCTATCCAACAAGTGGGGAGCGAAGCGGGGCAATGGATGCGGGGCTTCTGGCAATGGTTCAGATTTTGCCAAATCGCAAGTGGTGGGATCAATAATGCCCCGGGCAGCAAGGCGGTTCAATAATTTATTCCGTTTGTCCAAAAGCACATTTCTGTTGCGCCCAGGGTGTATCAAAGAAGGGCTATTGGGCAAAACGGCAAGCAGTGCGCCTTCCGCCCAGGAGAGTAAAGCAGGTGATTTGCCAAAATACCGCCAAGAGGCAGCTTCAAGACCTACCACATTTCCGCCAAATGGCGCATTGGCCGCATACAGATTCAA
>NZ_JBBAKG010000022.1:41115-53661 GCF_040403615.1 Haliscomenobacter sp.
GGTGCAGGAAACCTCCACTGCCCATCAGCAGCAATTCGGGCAGAAAGGAGCTCTCCAGCTCTATCTTCTACAACTTGACTGATAGGAGCATTAAAAAGTGAGCGTGGCAAACAAAAGAAATATCCCATCAAAAATAGCAATCCCGTACCGAGTGCGATGGCCATGGGTTTGACCTGTTGATAGTTGATAATGAGGGATTTAAAGAGTTGAAAACGCTCTTTCACAGACACGATAGTTGACAAAATAAAACGGGGTAAAATTGGTTTTTGACGATTCATGACCCTGCAAATTAATGGTTTTTTACTTTTTTTTTCCTTACCACTTGAATTATTGGTATACATTACCTTAAATTTGGGTAGAATTTGTTCGCCTTTAAGTTGAGCTGAATGTGTGTGGTTTTTTTTGCTTCATTTTTTTTGCTTCACTTAGTGGCTTTAGAGCATCATTTCTCAATGATTTTTCTATTTTTCATCCATAATTTTTTCATTACTTTATTTTTTCCAAATGAATATTTTTGTTGCAAAACTCAATTTCGGGACATCTAGTGATGGCCTAAGAGAAGCTTTCGAACAGTTTGGGGAAGTAACTTCCGCAAACGTTATCATGGACCGCGACACCGGCAAATCCAAAGGCTTTGGATTCGTTGAAATGCCAAACGACGATGAGGCGCAAGACGCAATTAATGCATTGGATAATAGTGACTATGACGGTAGCACGATAGTAGTTAAGAAAGCCGAACCACGTGAAGGTGGTGGCGGCAATCGTGGTGGCGGCGGCGGCAATCGCGGTGGCGGTGGCTACGGTGGCGGTGGCGGCGGCAATCGCGGTGGTGGTGGCTATGGCGGCGGCGGTGGCGGCAATCGCGGTGGTGGTGGCTACGGCGGCGGCGGTGGCGGCAATCGTTATTGATCGATCATAACTTCCGTTTTTAAGATAAAAAATCGGGCACCTCTTACCAAAGGGGTGCCCGATTTTTTTGCCATAATCGGTTCAAGAACTAAGTTTTAAAAATGTTGAAATTATTTTTGTCTGAAAAATTTAATTTTATCATTAAAGTAAACCTTCGAAATTTCATCCGGTGCAGGAAACTTCCACTGCCCGTCAGCGGCAATTCGCGCAGAAAGTAGCGCTCCAGCTCTATCTTCTACAACTTGACTGATGAAAGCCTTAAAAAGTGGGCGCGGCAAACAAAAAAAATATCCCATCAAGAACAGCAACCCAGTTCCAAGCGAAATGGCCAATGGTTTGACCCGTTGATAGTTGATAATGAGGGATTTAAAGAGTTAAAAACGCTCTTTCACAGACACGATAGTTGACAAAATAAAACGGGGTAAAATTGGTTTTTGACGATTCATGACCCTGCAAATTAATGGTTTTTTACTTTTTTTTTCCTTACCACTTGAATTATTGGTATACATTACCTTAAATTTGGGTAGAATTTGTTCGCCTTTAAGTTGAGCTGAATGTGTGTGGTTTTTTTTGCTTCATTTTTTTTGCTTCACTTAGTGGTTTTAGAGCATCATTTTTCAATTGTTTTTCTATTTTCATCCATAATTTTTTCATTCCTTTATTTTTTTCAAATGAACATTTTTGTTGCAAAACTCAATTTCGGGACATCTAGTGAAGACCTGAGAGAAGCATTCGAAGCTTTTGGGGAAGTTGATTCCGCAAAAGTTATCATGGACCACGACACGGGCAAATCCAGAGGCTTCGGCTTCGTTGAGATGCCAAACGACGATGAGGCGCAAGCCGCAATTGATGCATTGAACGAAACAGACTTTGACGGTAACACGATAGTATGTAAGAAAGCCGAACCACGTGAAGGTGGTGGCGGTGGAAGAGGTGGTTTTGGCGGCGGTGGCGGCGGCAATCGTGGTGGCGGTGGCTACGGCGGTGGCGGCGGCGGTAACCGTGGTGGCGGTGGCTACGGCGGTGGCGGCGGCGGCGGCGGTTACAGTGGCGGCGGCGGCGGTGGCAACCGTGGTGGCGGCGGCTACGGCGGCGGCGGCGGTGGCAATCGTGGTGGCGGCGGCTACGGCGGTGGTGGCGGCGGCAATCGTGGTGGTTACGGAGGTGGCGGCCGCGATGGCGGTGGTTACCGTGACAAACGCGACGACTTCGGTACCAACGATCGCTACAAAGACAACGACGATCGTTATTAATCGATCAAAACTACAACGAATAAACAAAAAGGGCAGCTCCTGCAAAGGAGTTGCCCTTTTTGTTTTGGGATGAGTTTCAGACAGAAGAATATATTGAATTTATTTTTGTTTAAAATTTTATAAAATTATTTGTTTTATAAAATTTTTGTTTTTATCTTTGTTGGGTCGCCAGGAAGCTCAGAATTGAAAATGTTTCAAATCTTGAGTGAGGGTCAAAAGCACTTGCAAATTTCAAAAACAAATTATCATGGGCGCATCACAACCTAAGTTTTACAACAACAACAATAGTCAAAACCAGTCAAATCGGGCTTCTTCGGGTCTTTTTGCTACACCTGACCGTGATGACAATTATCCAAATCTCATTGATTTGATCCGCCACAGTTGGTTGGGATTGGGAAAACTGTATGTTGCTGCCAAATATTTGGTTCATTCGATCAAATATAATTTGTTTGAAAAACCCAGAGTGCCTTATTTTAAATTGGGGATTCTGGCTGCAGCGATGTTTTTGGTTTTTAAGGAAGATTTACGTTTTACCCTCAACCTTAAAATTCCGACCTGGCTACTTGGGCAATCTTCTCAACAATCCAACCAGGCAGGAATGGCCGAGTTTGGTTTGGCTCAGGCGCATTCAATTTCATTGCCAAGTCCTTCTTTGAACAACAAAACTGCTCGAACACAAAACAGCCCTGAAACACAAGTCGAAGCTTACATCAAAAGATTTCGCAGGGTAGCAGTGTTGGAGATGCAACAATATGGGATTCCTGCCAGCATCAAAATGGCACAGGCCATCCTTGAAAGCCAGGCCGGAGCTCAAAATGAAGCAGTGGTCAACAACAACCATTTTGGAGCTCCACTACGCAATACTCCAGTAGCAACTGCCTGGGAGAGTTGGAGGGCACATAGCCTATACCTGCAAAATGAACATCCGGAACTATTGAAATACGGCAAAAACTACAAGCGTTGGGCCAAGGCACTTGAAAAATCAGGTTATAATCCCATGGACAATTATGCCCAACAATTGATTCAAATCATCGAACACTTTCAGTTGAACAAACTGGATGATCTAGGTTCGGTGCAATAGTCTTGTCTTTCCTATCTTGCTTTCCTTATATCTAAGTGGTTTTCTCATGAATGATGGGCCGCACCAGGAGCGGGCGGCCCTTTTTTATTTTTGGCTTGGTCGAATTAGCTTTTCAAGTACCCTGGGAAATTGTTGATTGATTTCAACCAACATGAAAATAACCAGCAGGATGTATTCAATGGCAATCAGCGCATAGTTTTCTTCAAACAATCCATCGTTGTAGTGGCTATAAGAAAGTACAACCAGGCCAGACCACAGCACTGGAAAACGCAGTGGAGTCAATACGCACAGCGCAAGTGGTAAGGCAATGTACCAGGGATGAATAATCGTAGCTGAAAATAAATAACAACTAAAAGCAAACAGCATCATGAGTGGGAGTTTTTCCCAACTCAAATCTTTTTCAGCTTTTGCCATTCTGTAGATCGCATAAATGGTCAATAACCCTAATGCCGGCCCTAGAATGATGATGAAATTAAAACCTGTCAAGACCTGAAATACCCACCTTAGCAGATAGTATAAGCCAGCATTGAATTCGAATTTTTGAAAATACAAATCCAGGCTTGATCCAAATCCACGTAAAAAATCAAGACTGAGCATCGGCAAAAAGAGGAGCATAAGTACTCCTCCAATCAAGGGGAAATAGAGCAATGACTGTTTTGGCCATCCCCATCTGCGGATAAAAAAGGGCAAAAACATCAAGGGCAATAGTTTGCTGGCAATGGAACCCGCCATGGCTAAAGCGCCCCAAGAGTTGTGGCCTTTAATCAGTAAATAAATAGCCAGTAATACAAAGAATACCATCAATCCTTCTAAATGAACGTTGCCTATCAATTCCAAAATGATGAGTGGATTGAGTGCGTAAACCAAAATATGCTGAGCAGGCAAATTGAACCTCCGGAGCAATAAATAAATCAATCGAAGACTTCCCAGCTCCACAAGCAGTAAAACCGCCTTCATCGAAATGACCGTGGCGTACAAATCATTTGGAAACAAGCTACAGCATACCGTGAACATCCCTTGTGCCACCGGTGGATAGATGGTATGGTAATAGGGCGAATTGAGTTTGAAATACAATCCTTCGCTTAAACCTGATGGAAAAGGGGAGTGGTGAAGGTAATAATTCGGCGTATGTACAAATGGATTGATCCCATTCAACCAAAGTTTCCCGTCCCAAATGTAGCGGTACACATCATCGGAAAGATTGGGCAAAGAAAACAGCAACATTGCCCTCAAACCTATGCCCAGGAATAGATACCACTGCAACCAGCCTGGATGATTGGTCATTTTTAACACCAAAGCATATGCCCCGAAAAATGCGGTATAAGTACCCAATAATGGCCAAAAAATTTCCTGCTGACAATGGTAACCCAGGATATACAGGAGGCCAATCATCATTGCACTCAGCAAAAAATGTAATCCAGTCTTTGCCATGATTCTGAATTGTACAAAAACAAAAAGAGGTGGCGGAATTCCTCCGTCACCTCTTGTCTACTATTTATCAATGAGCAAATTATGCCCGAGAGTGTTTCCAGGAGTAGTAGTACACTGTTCCAAAACCAATGGTCATCATTACATGGTAGATGATGAAAATGGTTTCGCCCCAATAGGCAGACCACAATACTGCAACTCCAAAGTACAAAGCCATGAAGCCTTCCATATAGGTACCCCAAGTCAAGCTTTTCTTCAAGTACTTGTTGTTGGAAAACTTGTCTTTGCCATTGGTAATGTTGAACTTAGGCGTGCGTATAAATGGTGATTTTTTACCTCTCCATCCTTCAATTACCGCAAAGGTATTGTGCAAGGAGAGTCCCATCGACATCGCCAGGAACAAGGGGAAATGGGTAAGGAAACGGAAAACCGCCTTAACCACCGGAACTTGCCGCGCTTTCGATTGTACGTTGGCCACGTAGTACATCAAAGTGATACTCAACATGCCCAACAAGAACACGGTAAAGAAATCTTTGTCAAATCCATGGCGCTTGGCCAAAACGTTCACCAAATACAAAAGTGGAACGCTGGAAGTTGCCATCACGAAAACAAAAATAAAAACAGTACTTGCCAAAAGGTGCAAAGTAGAATTTAACTTCTGGAAAATATTCATGTTCGAATTCCAGACCACAGGCAACATCTTGCGGGCAGTTTCTGCGCCACCTTTCATCCAACGGAATTGTTGGGCTTTCAGGGCGTTCATATCTGCTGGTAATTCAGAAGGAACGGATACGTCTTCCAAAAACTTGATGCGGTATCCCTTCAACTGAGAGCGAATGCTCAAATCCAGGTCTTCAGTCAGTGTATCGGCTTCCCAACCGCCAGCATCTTCGATGGTTTTGCGGCGCCAGAGGCCAGCAGTACCATTGAATTGCAGGAAGTGCTTGCCTTCCATCCGGCCTACTTGTTCAACTGTAAAGTGAACATTCAGCTGAAGAGCCTGCAAACGGGTAATCATGGAATAATCTTCGTTGATGTGCTCCCAGCGGGTTTGCACCACACCAATGGTAGGATCCTCAAAGTGAGGTACAGTCTTCTTAAGGAAATCTGGACGTGGCAAAAAGTCAGCATCAAAAATGGCCATGAATTCGCCTTTAGCAAACTCCATTCCATCTTTCAATGCGCCAGCTTTGTAGCCTTTGCGCTCTTTGCGGCGAATCTGCTCGATGTTGATGCCTTGGGCTTGGTGGTAAGCTACTTTGGCCTTAACCAATTCCTGCGTTTCGTCGGTAGAGTCATCCAGAACGTGAATCTCGAAACGATCACGTGGGTAATCCATCAAAACCATGTTGTCAATCAGGCGCTCTACTACGTATTTTTCGTTGTAAAGTGGCAATTGAATGGTTACAAATGGATAAGTTTTGTCGTACTCTTCAGTACTCATCAGGCTGTAATCAGCGTTTGCTACGCCAAGGTTTTGAGAAGAGGTGATGGTTTTTCCCCCAACAACAGCAGCAGCAACAGCCTCGGCCTGAGCCTTAGCCGCGAATCTTGCTTTGAACTCTTCTTTCTTACGGCGCCAATCAAAGCGCTTGTAGTAATAGAGGAGATTGAATTGTGACAAGCAGTAAGCAGTCACGTAGGTCAGGGACAAGGTGTACACCCCCAAAAAGAAGAAGGCAAGTGCGGACATCATATTGTTTATGTGCGTTTTTCTCGTTTTAACAGGTCGCTAAATACCATGTGGTGAAAAACGATGCAATCTATATCGTTTTTCTTTAGTTTATAACGTTTTATAGGTGCAAAGTAACGTGTTTTTTAAACATATTTTTTTCATTAATAGGTGCAATCGTTTGCAGGCTTTCTTTTCTTTCTTTGAGCTGCGAAGCTTATGGCTTTGAATTGATTTTTTGCCAAATCTAATTTCGTTTTTTTGATGTTAGGGCTCAAATGTATTTGAAGATGGTATAAAGTATTTTGTATCCGGCCAATACCGTTCCTTTAATCGTTCCAGAGATTTTTGATACGCCTATTCTTTTGCGGTACTGCACAGCTACCTCCTTGCAGCGCAGTTTTTGTTTTGCGGCCTTGATTTGCATCTCCACCGTCCAACCGTAGTTTCGATCTTCCATTTTCAACTGCAACAAGCTTGACCAGCGGATGGCCCGAAACGGCCCAAGATCAGTAAAATGATAATTGTACAAATTGCGGATCAAAAATGTAGCCAACCAGTTGCCAAATACTTGTTGAGGCGTAAGTGATCCTTTTTCCGCTTTTCCAGACAACAATCTGGATCCAATCACCAGATCGAAGTCCTCCTCCAGAATTGGGGCAACCACCACGGGCAATTCTGCTGGAAAATCTGAATAATCTCCATCCAAAAAAACCACTATATCCGGCTGTTCTTGAACTGGTTTTTGTTGAATGTATTGTATACCTTTGAGACAAGCATTCCCATAACCTCTATCGGCTTGATGCACAACAGTTGCGCCAGCATTTAGCGCAACATTTGCGGTTTTGTCACTGCTGCCGTTGTTGCATACGATAACTTCCTTTACCCAATCACGCGGAATTTCAGACAATACCCGGCCAATGGATTTTTCTTCATTAAAAACCGGGATGATGACGAAGATGACGGGCTTTTTCACGTAAGTTGATGATTTTGAATTGAAAGGTAAATATAGGCGAGAAGCATTTGATAAAATAGAATAATACAACATGAATAATTTCAAATTAACCAAGCAAATCTCCGAAAAAATTATCCGCAAAGGCTGGCCGCTCCTCGAAGAGGATTTTAACCAGGAAGAACTGCGCACGCTTATGGCAGACAAAGGCGTAGTCATTTCTAGTTCATCCCTGAGCAATATATACCGCACTTACATTAAAGACGACCCGAGTAAGCTCCCGGTTAGAGCCCCAGGAAAAGAATCGGTAATCACTTGTTCAAAAGGTCTGATGTTGGTAATCGAATCACATTTAGGATTGCTTTTTGACGTTCAGTCGTCCCTGTTTCATAAACCTGATGTTGAAAAGTCGCCAGTTGCCAATGATTTCCTCGGCGTTCACTTAAACCACAAATTGCGCTTTCATGAAGATGGTCGGCGCACGATTGCTGATAAGGTCAAATTTATCCAGGATGCCAATCTTGAAGTAATTGAAGTAGGTATTCGATTGAATACTTTCACCAAGTACTTTTACAGCCGCAATGAGCTTGAATTTAAAAAACCGATTGAAAATTTATTGAAAAAAGGGGTTGACTTTAAATGCCTGATGCTGAACCCGACTGCTCAAATTACCAAACTTTATTTTGAAGACAGGGCCAAAGTTGACGCCAGAGAATGGAGGGCTTTTCATGAAATGCCCCAAATTCTGGAAGACCTAAAAAATGTACGCAACGAACTGAATGCACTCGATTTTCCTGGAAAAATGCATTTGTTCCTCTATGAGAATTTCCCCTATCACCATTATTTGGTCGTTGATCCTGATGATAAAGCCGGTAGAATGATGTGCTCGAATTACATCTACGGCGAAAAAAGAGCCAACTGTCCCGTCATTGAGCTTTACCAGTATGGATCAAGTGCCTTGTTTTCCCGCCACCGCAATGCAATCCGAAGCCTCCTCAATCAAGCCATCGAAATCTAGTATTCAAAATCTCCACGTAAATTTTCATAAATTTACGCAAAATATTGAAAATCAATTAATTGGATTGATTAACAACCAATTGAGACTTATCTTTGATGCGCAATCAACCAGATAGGGTCAAGCAATGCCACCCTGTGAAAAGTTGATCGACTTTCCCTAAAGTGTAAAAAAGTAATTTATACACGTAGGTCTGGTGCAATCCAGACCCTGGGAATGCTATGCCTTCGGGTATGTTTCACCGGGACAGATTAGCTGCAGATATCACTGACCGGATCGGCATACGAATACATCTGATTTTTTCACTCAAAAATCGATTGCTATGGTAGCGCTTGATCTGTTAATCCTTTTGTTGCAAGGGGTTGGAGGTGTAGATATCATTCTATAACTCACCTGTTTTCAACAGCGTTGTATCTGCCTGGTACTCAAGTACCGGGCGGATATACTTCCTGCATAATTGCTTTGATTGGATATTGTAACAAAATGTTTTTGGTCCCGAGTTAGGTTTTATAGCACTCGAAATAACAACATATTTGAGTCCTAAACTTTGAAGTTCTCGATTTTTTCAATCAACCATTTTTTACAAACCAGGACATTGTAGCCATTCATTTTGTCCTTGATTTTTTCTCGGTCGAATGTTCCATCAGGATCAATTTTTATCTTGCTTAGAGTCGCCACCATTTTGCTGAAATTCCCAAAGCTTTTTCGGTAGTTGTCACTAAAGCGCTTTTCACTTCGGTCTATCGCTTTCTGAAAGCTATGACAAGCATTAACCAATGCAGCGTATTCACCTGCTTCATAATAACATTGCAGAAGGGTGCAACGGGCAGTCAATTCCATCAAGCGGTTGGTATAAGTGGTGATTTTTGTAAATTGACCGTATCCGTTAGCGTATTCTTTGTTGTAAAAAAATACCCGACCTGATAGAACAATGATTGCTTCATCGCGGAGATTATTGGGCAACAAAGGTTCATATTTGATCAGCAATCGCTTTGCCTCATCAATATCTTTTTGTTCGCAGACAATGTTAATGATGTTCAAAAACACCTCAGGGGTGATTTTGCCATCTTGTAAAAGTGATTCATTGTCAATGCCTTCTTTGTGCAGCTCAAAAGATTCGTCATAGAACTTATGATGTCCGTTGCGGATGGCTTCAGAGGCATAATTGATTAAAGAGCGGGTTAGGTTGCCCCGATCATCCTTGATGAGTTTGTCTCCAAATACCTTTAAAAGCCATTTGAGGATATAATAGCGTTTATCGCTTGGAAAAAGAGCCAACTCGTAGGCATGATGGTAGAGCAATATAAAGGGGTTGGCTGGAGTAGCGTTGCTTCTGATTAGTTCTTTTTCAACATCGGAAAAAAATGCGGATGGCACTCTACCGTGGATTTTTTTCATGACCTCCATTTCGTGGACTATCCGCAATTTGGCAGCGATATTAGCCAAATTTAACTGTTCCAAACTTCTGACCAAACTGGTTTCACCTGCGGAATTTTGGACAGTTCCGCGTGAATAATAGCGCAAGTGTAACAAGCGATGGAGGTGCCAAAAGTGCCAAATGTGCAGTAATTTTTCTTTTTTAGTAGTCTTGCTGTTGGTCTCTGCATTTTCCTGTAAATCAACTTCATCCTTGGATTTACTTTTCGGGGATTCTTTTTGATCCTCAGGAAAATAGGCATCAATGGTTTTGTCTAATTGATCCCTCAATCCAAGCCTGCTGTATTCTGAAGACAGGAGAAACTCTTTTTCCTGTGGATTCCTTTTCAACGCGCTGTCCAAAAGATACTCTTCCAATACCGCGTTGACCTTAAGTCCGATGTTGCTTAGGTTTTTGTCTGGGTTTTTTACTTGCTGCTTACCGTATATTTTTTTGTGGATGGTTTCAAAATCCAGGGTTTCTTCATTGTATTCAGGATGACACTCTTTTAAGTATTTAAACAAGGCATATTCCTTGTTCGTGGTGGAAAGCTTTTTTTTGACAAATGAAGCGATGTCTTTTAGTTCTGACGAATCAACATTTTTTAGTATTTGAACACAATTGCTACTAAACATGGTATAGTGATTGTCAAAAGTGAATTTGATTCGGTATGCCTACAAATATACGCAATCAAAAATGTTGTGATAAATCCTCTACTGAAAAGAAAGCGAAATGCTAAAAAATTGCATTGACCATTTTTTCTTTTCATAATCAGAGGGTTCGAAATACAAAAATCATGAGGAATGCTGAAACGAAAAAGAAATCTCGTTTATAAGAATAAAGCCTTGATTTATAATAAAATAAGAATTGATTTACTTGGATTGCTGAAAAGAAAACAGCTGTAATTTAATGATTTTTTCGCGGAAATGCAGCAGTTTTTGTCCCCACAAAAGCGATAAAATACCTGTAGAATTGTTTCAGCAATGAAGAGTTGCTGACTCAACCCCAGTTGATAAATCTTAAAGGCCTTTTGCCCCATCAAGATAATGAAACATTCGAAAGCTCATTGAAAGATTGTCATTTCTAATTTTAAGGCGGGGAAGGTGAACCATTTCCTAAGAGGGCATATAAATTAAGTTCCTCCTCAAAACCTTTTACAGGTTAAACGAGTGAAATCATGTTATACTACCTACAACTATTGAATCAAATTACTTTTTAAAATTATAACACCTTCCCCGTTCTTTTTCCAGCCCAAAACCTTGAAAATTAATTAATTAATATGCATAAAATTATGGCAACAAGTGAACTGAATCGCAAACAAATCCTGGATAATTTCCAGGAACGATTACTCAATGGTTATGAAGATTACTGTGAAATGCACCAACTGAAGCCAAATTTTGAAGGAATGATTACCTACATCATCGATCAAGATTTGATCAATCCCAGCGTAATCCAGAAGTATACTATTCTGAAAGAATTCCAAACACGACTGAAAGGAGACATTGATCGAGGGCAAAAAACCCAAACCGTAGAAGTATTGGCGGATCGATTCAATCTAAGTACCAGAACCGTTTGGAGTATTTTGAAGAATAATGTCAGAAAATGACCCCAAAACTAAACCCCAGTTAATGTCCTTTGTCATTCGAAATAAAACCCGCACCAACCTTCCCTGAAAAATGAGTTCTATGTTCCTTGTTTTTCCTTGCGCAAGTTTACTTATTCCGCTATATTGCTGAAAAATTTTCTGGCTGAATGGCTTGATTCTTGTTTGCTGTAAAGCTTGATTACAAGATTTTTCAACCTATAAATATCATCACCATGTTAAGTATTGTCCTTCTAGTCACTTTTTACTTTACAGGAACTGGAGTTACAGACATTATCCTGTAATTTCTTCAGGTAGGTTCAACATCTGTCTGTAAGAAATTGCGAACAGACAGATGTTTCGTTTTATATCAATCCCCCCCTCTGCGCCACACAATTTTCCCTATCTTTGCCGTTCAATCAACAAAAAAACGCATGACGCGCACATACTTTTACTTGTTTATTACGCTGTGCCTGGGTATCGCCCTCGGTGCGTGCAACAAAGACGAGACTTTCACAACCGATGCGAGCGCCAAGCTTGCTTTTTCCTCTGATACGCTGCGTTTTGATACGGTATTTACTCAGCTCGGGTCGGCGGTGCGTTACATCAAAATCATCAACAACAACGACCAACCCATTCGGGTGTCGAAAATATTTTTGCTCAACCGCGACAAATCCAAATTCACCCTCAACGTAGATGGCATCCCTGGCCGAGAGTTTCAGGATGTGGAAATTTATGGCAATGACAGCATCTATCTTTTTGCTACCGTGACCATCGATCCAAATGCTCCACTGACGGTAAGTCCATTTATTGTCAATGAAAAAGTAGTTTTTGAAACCAATGGAAATGTACAAGAAATAACGCTTGAAGCCTGGGGGCAAAACGCCAACTATTTCCCCAGTAGATTCAATGGCGGCAAACCAGTGGTCTTATCCTGTCGCAACACCGAGATCAGTTTCAATGATCCCAAACCCTATGTGTTTTACGGCGCAGTCTTTATTGACAGTTGTACCGTAAACATACCCGCCGGAACCCGCATCTATGTGCATGGTGGCGTGGCCAAAAACGACCTTTTTGGCATATTCAACGATGGTATTATTTATGTCTTGCGCAATGGACGATTGCAAATCAAAGGCACCAAAGAAAAGCCCGTGGTGATTCAGGGAGATCGCCTGGAGGAGTCGTTTCAGGACGATGAAGGCCAATGGAACGGCATTTTTATTAGCCGGGGCAGTCG
>NZ_JBBAKG010000022.1:53761-78173 GCF_040403615.1 Haliscomenobacter sp.
GGGATTTTCAATGTGAAGTTTCAAAACTGCATAGTAAAGGTACAAGACTTGATCAGCAAAGGGCAATTTGTAAACTTTCTGGGCGAAATTTGTGATCCATGTATCAATGGCAAGGCTGGGGATAAAATGTTTAAAGGCCCAAATGAAGATGACTACCGCCTGGATAGTTTGTCAATAGCTCAAAACTATGGCAAACCTATCAGTAGCCCACGTGCCATCACGATCGACATTGTGAATACACCTCGCAATGCCCAAACGCCCGACCCTGGCTGCTTTGAACGTCAGCAATAATCGGGCATCAATGCACCATCAACACTGTGGATAAAATCCAGACGGATTTCCAAGCCATTGTCGAGGGTGACAAATTCTTCTTTGTTGCGGGTTTCCAAATTAACAATGCGTACTTCACATTTGCGCATGTTGCCTTGCGGTGTTTCAAATTCAACCAATACCGTTTTTTGCTGAGTGGCAAAAGCTTCCAACTCATCGTAAAAATCACAGTTGATTGGTTTGTAGGGTTGTTTTGGATGCATGGGTGTGCTGTTTATTTGTCAGGAAAACTTATTTTAGATTTCTAAGTTAGGTTAATTGTACCGAATTGTCAAATCAAAAATTTACCACGACTTTGAATTCCATTCAATCCATATCCGTATTGGGCGCTGGCTGGCTAGGTTGGCCCTTGGCCAAACACTTGAAAAAATTAAGTTATGCGATAAAAACTTCAACAACTACGCCCGAAAAGTTGAATTTATTGCAAGTCGACGAACTTCAACCTGTTCTTTTGATCATTGATCAAGGTGAAATAACCATCAATGATCGATCATTTTTTGACACAGATCTGATAATTCTCAATATCCCACCATCGCGTCGCCGTCCAGACGTGGAAAGCCGGTATCCAACCCAAATTGAAGCAATTTTGGATTTTGCCCAAAATAGGGGAGTCCCAAAAATTCTCTTCATTGGATCAACCAGCGTTTATGGAGATGTCAATTCGGTGGTTACCGAAACCTCAGATTTGTATCCCGATACTCCTTCTGCCAGAGGGCTGATTGCTGCTGAAAAGGTTTTGAAAAAAACTTACCCAGGAGACAGTTCCACGATTCTGCGCATGTCTGGATTAATCGGTGGAGACCGCAAAGCAGGCCGTTTTTTTGCTGGAAAACGCGATGTACCAGAAGGAAATGCCCCCGTCAATTTGGTACAATTGGAAGACTGTATAGGTGTGATTGAAGCAGTAATCCAAAAAGAAGTTTGGGGCCAAGTTTTTAATGTTTGTGCGGATGAGCATCCACGAAAAGCAGATTATTACACAAATCAAGCGCTAGAACAAGGCTTTGAAATCCCAACTTTTTTGCCCGATGAAACGCCCCGCTTCAAAGAGGTGAGCAACGAAAAAGTGAAGCGAGATTTGGGGTATGCCTTTACAAAGTTATATTAGGTTTTAGGTTGTACCCCATTTTGCATAGCCATGAAAGGATGGCGTACAACCTAAAACTCAACACTCAAGAGCGCTTACTTCTTCCACTGAGCGATAGAAGCTTCGTTCATGCTGATGTAATCCTGGTTTTTGGCTTCTTTAGCCGCAGCCAATGATCTCATTGCAACATCGATGGCTTCTTTCTTTTTACCCAATTCAGCCAAAATCAATGATTCGGTGCGCAAAGTCCAGAATTGAGGCTCTTTTGCAGTCATCGCATTGGCTTTTTGAATCCACTCCAAAGCTTTGTTCAGCTCTTTTTTAGTAGTCAAGTAATAAGTCGCAGCAGCAGAATAGTCGTTGGAAGATGGCCCAGCCATAACGCGGTCGATGCTGGCCTTCACTTTAGCGTCAACATCTGCACTAACTGGGATGCTCACTTTGGTGTTTTCCCACATGATGTTGATGTTGGCTTTGTCCAGTGTCTGATCGTTGATGTCCAACGTGAAAGTTTCCACTTTCTCGCTCAGTTTTTGTGGCTTCAAAGTCCAGGTAGCTACAGCTGTTTTGTCGCCATAATCGCCAGCACCTGGAGAATCGTATTTGAAGAACATCACCTTCCACTCGGTAGCACCCGGAGAAGTAAACAAGGCGTAATCCCCTTTTTTGATGGCTACACCACCAACAGTAATGTCATCGCCAAAAGAAATTTTGGTCGCAGAGTTTGCACCAGTTCTCCACATGGAACCAAAAGGAACCACCGCAGTTTTGTCGGCACTGAATACTACCCGACCCTTGATGCTTGGGCGAGAGTACAACAAAGTGACATCAGTAAGACCTACTTTGGTTTTTACTTCAGCAGTAGGGCTTGGAGCAGGCGTTTGAATTTGTGCAGAAAGTGGCAAAGCAATTGCCAGTGCCATTGATAAGGCTGCAATAATCGAGCAGAACTTTTTCATAGTTGCGTTTGATTTATGAAATTAAGTTGGTAAATCCGGGTTTGTGGTGCAAAACGCACAATGTGATCATTTATTTCTTGAAACTAAGGCATTTTGCAGCAGTACCAAAAATCAGCTGGTGCATGCCTTTTCCTGGAATCTTTTACACTTTAAGTGGCCAAAAAGTTTACACTCCGGATCACTTGTGTCTAGTTAAGAAAAAAAGATAGCTAGAATGTACATTTCTCCAAAAAGCTTCATCCTCGAAAACCAATTTGGTTCTTTCCGATTAATTCCCTATTTTTGCGCCGCTTTAGCCTTAATCTACCCAATGGCGAAGCTGCATTTCAGTATAGGAATCGTATAAGCCCAAACGATGAGAAAAATTGAGTTGGATATAGTTGCACTGTCACATAGCGTTACGCAATCTCACAATTACGCAGTTGTACTGGGAGAAAAGAGAGGAGCACGCCGTTTGCCGATTGTTATTGGCAGTTTTGAAGCGCAAGCCATTGCGGTTGCAATGGAACGCATGACCCCCAACCGGCCACTTACCCACGACCTGTTCAAAAATGCCCTCGAAACCTTCAACATCAATCTGAAAGAGATCATCATCAATAACCTGCTGGATGGCATTTTTTACGCTCGCCTGGTGTGTGAGCGAGATGGAGATGTTACTGAGGTCGATTCTCGTACTTCGGATGCACTGGCCATGGCGGTACGGTTCAATTGCCCGATTTATACCTACGAATTTATTTTGGACGCTGCTGGTGTCGTTCTCGAAGACACCGAGGGCAGCGATGAAGACGAGGAATTGTTCGCCACAGCACCAAGCTCTGGTATGGCAGATAATCCCCTGGCTTCTTATTCCACTGAAGCTCTTACGAAAATGCTGGACGAGGTATTGGATGAAGAGAATTATGAAAAAGCGGCACAGATTAGGGATGAGATTGAGCGGCGGAAGTCGAGTTAATAGTTAAAAACGACCTTTACTTAATAAAATCATTGTTTTAATACCAAAGGGGTTATTGCATCTTGTTCATTAATAAATGGATTCTCACCCTAATTATTTCCTTTGATGAAATAAAAGATGCCAACCAAATCGGAATTAGGATGGCATCTTTTATTCAACATTCAGTCACCTTGTCTAAATAATCTATTAATTTACCAAAACACAAAAGTAGGGTTACTGCTAGTATAGCGTGAAACAGGCTGAACTAAAGTATTGATGTCAACATTAACGCCTTTACCGCCACCACCAACATTAATGACATGTGGAGTTAACAGCAAAGTAACCCTAACGTTGTAGGTATGCCTAGCTGTACAACTTTTGAACTCATTTCTTCCGACAAAAGATTCATTTTTATCATTCCCTTGATATTGAATGTTAGCTGACCCACCAGATGAATTTGTGATGAAAGTTTCTAAATCCCTATCAGGTTGACCATCACTTCCAATATGGCAGCTAGAAGATACATAAGCAGTTACTGTAGATAGTTTTGGCGACGCAGAAGTACTAACTCTGCCAATTTGTTGAGAAGAACTTGTAAGATCAAAAACGCATGGTAATTCAACTTCCTCTTCTTGAGTATCCACAGGATCTCCTCCACTTGAACCTCCTGAGTTAGTATCATCCGCTGCTGAATCATTGGGATTTGCATCTGTGCAAACTAAAACATAGGAATATTCAACGTACGGTTTACAATAAAGTGGGTAACCATCGTAGCCAGTGCAAGCGTAACGTAGGGTTGTAACTGTCATTAAATCGCATCCACTTCTTAGGTTAGAGCCTCCAAAATTTTGTAGACTATATTGAGCTTGACCTTCTTCTCTAACTTTTCCTTTCTCATAATATTTATAGGATTGGAATTTTTCATCAAGTCCAGCATAAAAAATGAGACTTGAATAATTGGGTGATGAGTAAAAAGAGTTTGCGAAAGAAATGTCTTTAAACGCTTCTGGCTTATACCAAATCTTCTTATTTCCAACAATTAAAGTATCACAAAAAAGATGCATCAACTTTGCGTTAAAAACACCCTTTTTCATTGAAATTGCAACTCTTGTTGCTTGAGGCTCTAGATATTTGCTTGTGCAATATTCTCCTTTTGATCCAGCTGGTCCAATTCCAAATTTGTATTCCCTATCAGCTTCATAGGGAACTTCAACAACCGTATCTTTTTGAGAGGAGACTAATAATTTAGCTTGAGTCCAATCAAAATTAGGCGAATAAATTTGGCTCCAATTCTTAGCTTGTTCATTCTCGGCAATTTGTTTTTCAAGCCATTTTTTCGAAATTTCAATTTCGTCCGAAAGTTTTATATTCTCATGTAAAGAGAAAGGATCTTCCTCTTTTTCACAGGAAACAACAACAATCAAACAAAACAAAGTAAAAACTGCCAATAAGACACGCACCATGTTAAGCGATTTTAAATTCATAATAAGTGATTTATAGTTAAAAAATATTTTAAATTTGTTCAAACAATACCAAACGGCAATGAACAATTTTGCATTATCAAAATGAAAGGGCACTAACTTTTCCTATAAAAGGGGAAGAAATACAGCCTTTTACCTTTTACAAAGTTTCGTTCTTTAGGTATGTATTTTTCGTGACTAATGACAAATTCGATTTCAGGTGGTTTTATATTTCCCTGATTTCTGATGTAAAATTACCATCGAATCATCCCTTCATCAAGGCACTTTTTACATCTATAGAACACCCCAAATTTTTATTTTTGCCCCGTTTGCGTATGTTTTGACCACCTCAAATTTATATTTTTTATATTAACTTAAAATTTAATTAATTGATAATCAATTAATTAATTAATAAAACTCATCTTTCTTTCAATACGCGATTCAAAATAATAACCTCCAATTCTAAAAATTTGAAATCCAACTAAAATTTGAAGGATTCCGCTTTACCGACCTTAAGCGCCTGAACCTTCCCTTGAACCGCAACGGTATTCCCAACCACCTTACTGCGCTGATTGCCATCAGAGATGTACCGGCTGGTGATCCAAGATGGGAATGGTTTTTCCCTCAGGATGAGTTGAATACCAACAAGAATATCGTACAGAATCCACTGTAATTTTTACAAAGGATTGATGCAATAAAGCGGCTGTTCTGGAGCAATCTGGAGCAGCCGTTTTTATTTACGGTGCGCCCAGCTTTATCCAAGACATCTGCAGCCTATCACAAAATATTTTCCATTAAATCCACGAATGGGTTTATTTTTGGAATCAATATTTGGGCAACCACAAAGGGTTGCCCAGACAACCTAAAATCTATGTCTTTTCAAGGAACATCAACTTACGTCGCTACTTCCGAATTGCAAATTGCGGTCAATGCTGCCATTTACCTTCAGCGCCCACTCTTGGTAAAAGGAGAACCTGGTACTGGAAAAACCTTGCTGGCGCATGAAATTGCCAATGCCCTTGGCAAAAGATTGCTCACCTGGCACATCAAGTCGACTACCTTGGCCCAGCAGGGTTTGTATGAATATGACGCAGTATCGCGCCTGCGCGACTCCCAATTGGGCAAAGAAGGCGTAGACGACATCAGCCATTACATCAAAAAAGGCAAACTGTGGGAAGCGTTCACGGCAGACGAAACGGTGGTGCTCCTGATCGATGAAATCGACAAGGCGGATATTGAATTTCCCAATGACTTGTTGCTGGAACTGGATCGCATGGAGTTTTATGTGTACGAATTGCAAAAGACCATTAAAGCTGTACATCGCCCGATTGTGATCATCACCTCCAACAATGAAAAAGAACTGCCCGATGCATTTTTGCGGCGCTGCCTGTTCCATTACATCCGTTTTCCCGACAAAACGACCATGCAGGAGATTGTCAATGTGCATTTTCCCAATATTCGTGAGGAACTGCTCAACAATGCCTTGCAGTTGTTTTACGGTTTGAGAGAGGTCACTGGCCTCAAGAAAAAACCGTCTACGAGCGAATTGCTGGATTGGCTTAGTTTGTTGTTGTTTGAGCAAATCCCAGAAAGTTTATTGGCCGAAAGCGACCTCAAAGAACATTTGCCTCCCCACCTGCACGCACTAATCAAGAATGAGCAGGATTTGAATATTTTGGAAGAATGGAGAAGACGGAGGAGGTAGTCGATCTGGCCGTTGGTGTAGGTTCAGCCTTTATGTAGGTGCGGCTCTCCCTGGCGAGGCTCCCTGCGTTGTTTCAGCTAGGGGTAGAATACTTGCGCGGGAGGGTCTTCTGCTTCGGTCAAGTTGATTTCATCAAAGTGAATGTAGAAATTGTTCGGCGACATCTAAATGAGCTTTTTGCTTTATTTCAGGCATTTTATCAAAACTCTTGACCAGCATTCCCAATCTTGGATTTCGCAAAAAGAAATCCCGGTGCGTATGCATAAACCGCCAAAACAAGCCATCCCAAATAGGTTGCCAGTTTCCTTTTTTGTAGTCACTCATTTTCATCAAATAATTACTACCACTGATGTAAGGTTTCGTAGACATCAGGCCTCCATCGGCAAACTGGCTCATGCCGTAAACATTTGGTACCATCACCCAATCATAAGCGTCAATAAAGAGCTCCATAAACCAGCGATAAACTTCATCGGGATCAAACTCACACAACAGCATAAAGTTTCCTAGAACCATCAACCGTTCAATGTGGTGGCAATAGCCTGTTTCCAAAACTTTTTTAATGGTGCTGTCGATGGGCTCTATTCCGGTAGTTCCCGTCCAAAATGAAGCTGGTATTTTTCGAGTAAATCCCCAGTAGTTTTTTGTTCTTTCTTCACTGCCTTTCAATTCATAAACAGCTCTGATAAATTCCCTCCAACCAATAATCTGTCTGATGAAACCTTCTAAAGAATTTAACGGAATCTCATGATCGCGGGCATAGCGCACCGTTTCATCAATAATGTACTGAGGCGTAATCAGGCCAGTATTCAACATGGGGGTTAAAACACTGTGGTGCAAAATTTTTTGGTTCGAAACGATGGCATCTTCATAGGCACCAAAAGCTGAAAATCGGGTTTTGAAAAAATCCTGTAACCATTTTTTACTCTCGATAAACGTGGTAGGGTAAAGAAAATCTGCATTCAGTTCTCCATAGTTGTCCGCAAAATATTTTTGGGTGTACGCAACGGCTTCTTCATTAAAACGACTAGGAGTAGGAAAATCAACTTTGGGAGGTATTTTGTCTTTGGGGTATTTCAAGCGATTCTCATCATCAAACGTCCATTTCCCCCCGGCAGGTTTTTTATCTGTTTCCAATAAGATATTTCTGCTTTGGCGCTGGTGCTTGTAAAAATCAGTTTGAAACATGCGCTTTTTATCCAAAAAATAGGCTGCAATTTCTTCCGAAGTATTTAAAAACAGCGGTGAATGATTTTTAATCGCTTTTACCTCATGAGTCTTACAAGCTTTTGATAGCCTTTGTTCCAGCCAATAATCGGTTGTATCAAGGTACTCAAAAGTATCAACCCCAATTGACTTCAAATGCGGAATTAATTTTCGCACATCAGCCAACTCATTGAACGAATCAATGTAAACTACTTTGATATGGTGTGATTGAAGTATGCTTTCGTAAAACTTCATACTTGCCCGGTGAAAACTAATTTTCTGTTTGTGAAAATTGTACTCCTTAAAGAACAGCCATTCTTCAACCAAATAAATGGTGCTGCATTTTGCGACAAGTGCGTTTTGTTCAAACAACTGGTGCGGAAACAGAATTCCTGTGCTCATATTTTATGCTTTATTATGCAATCAACCTAAAACAATTTTCAGCAACAGTGGTTCAGCAGGTATTTTGTGGACATAAGGCTGCTGTTGGGGCGACTTCAGAGCTTCTCACCCCGTAGCCATTTCCTTTTTCCAGAAAAGACCGTATTTTAGTGAAAAATTTGACAAGATGAACAGTGGGCCAAGTTTTGGTATCGTTTCTTTTAACATCGAAGGGTTTCGGGGCATCAAGCATGCTTCCGTAGAAGGTATTCCCGCTGATACCAAATGGATTTTTTTGACCGGGAAAAATGGAGGAGGGAAAACGAGTGTATTGCAGGCGTTGTTTGTGGGAATTTTTGGAAAATCCGAAGGGAATACCATCTTGGAAGTTGAGGAATCTAAATCCAAGATTCGTATTCAATATTTAGATGGAAAGGTTATCAAATTCAACAATGGGAATATAGAGCCCAAAGAAGATAGGTTTCTTTTTATTAAAGGAGGATATACGAGTTTTGACGCGAGTAAAAATGTTGGTTATAACTTAGTCCTTAGGCCAATTGCTGCATACGGAGCAAATAGAACACAAATTCAATTTTACAATAATGGTGGAATCTTAGAGCAAAAATACTATCAATCAAAGAGTCTGTTTGGTACTGACAACTTGCTTTTAAATATTGAAGTAGAATTCAAAAATTGGGTTTACCGCAGCACCTCTCAAGAAGTAGTCTCAAAAGACAAAGACTTAGCTGAAAGATTAAAATTAAGAGCTGTTTGTTTGAAAAAATTATTACTGAGACTAATGAACAACCTCGCTGACATAGAAATTGACGTTGTAAATGACAGGCTGATATATTTTGAAAAAGATGATTTTGATGAAATTATCTCAATTCCAAAATCTTTTGGACAGCTAGCATCAGGAAATAGGAGCATCATCGCCATGATCGGCGATATGATTATCCGTCTTCTCGAAGGCCAACCAGAAATTTCAGACCCCTCCGAACTCGAAGGCATCGTCCTCATCGACGAGCTCGACGTACACCTCCATCCCAGTTGGCAAAAAGCCCTCCCCGGCTTGCTTTCCGACATTTTCCCCAAAATCCAGTTCATCGCCAGTACCCATAGCCCTATTCCGCTTTTAGGTGCGCCCAAAGAATCGGTGGTGCTGAAGGTACACCAAAGCAGTCAGGAGGGAATTACAGTAGAAAAACTGGACATTGACGTTACTCAGTTGCTGCCCAATAGCTTGCTTACCTCTCCTATTTTTGATTTCGAAGACATCATTCCTTCTGCCAATACCAGTCTATCAGACTTACACACAGAAGATAATTTTCAGGAAGCAATGGCAAATGAGGAGATTAAAAATCGCTTAAAGAAAATTGCACAGACGCTGTAATGATTAAGGTAAACAAGGATTTCGATGCCATTCCGCTCTATTTGTCTACTGCCAAGGTAAGCCAACAGACACTGGATGCAATTGCAGCCCAGGATGGCAGCCTTTATATAAAATATTACAAGAACAGCTCGGTTAAAGACCAGTTGCTGATCATCTACCATAAGAAATGTGCTTATTGCGAGTCGACCATTACCCACAGCGCACCCTTGCAAGTTGAACATTATCGGCCAAAAGCGAAGGTTGACATTAAGGATATACTGGTCGGTGAGGTACACAAGGGCTATTATTGGTTGGGCAATGAATGGACCAACTTGCTTTTGGCTTGTCAAAGTTGCAATGGACAAGGTGCCAAAGGAAATCGCTTCCCTATCAAAGGAAATCGAATTTTGGTTCACCCAGCAAATCCAGATTACCATTCTATATTGCACCCCTTGATGCTGGATGAGGAGCCCCTACTGCTCAATCCAGAACTTGTTGATCCCGCCGATCACTTGTCATTGGATCATTATGGAATCCTTCATGGGAAAAGCGCGTTTGGGACAGCGAGTATCGAAATTTACAACCTGAATCGTGATGGCTTGATTACCCGCCGTTTGAAGATTATTCAACAGTTTGTCAACCGCATCAACAGGCAATTATCAGAACGTTTCGCCCCAACTGTTTCCAATCCGCTTACTCCTCAACAGTTTCAGCGGCAAATGGAGCTGATTTTAGAGGATATCATCGAAGGTCAGTTGCCGCAAACAGAATATTCATTCGTATACATCAGTATAGCTCTGGCGTTTGATGCCATCATACTTTCTCATATCGATGCGGCATTTCAGGGTTATGTGAAAGAATCCTTTCAAACGTATATTCAAAAAATTATTCTTTAAATCCCCTTTTTCCTCCTTTCATCGCTTTCCAATCCGGCGTCATCGAATAAAATAGCAAATCCACTCTTTTCACCCGCATACTTGCCCTGTGATCGTTGCGAACGGTCATACAAAACCAAAAATCAACAAAACCATTATTCAACATGAACCCTGTTGGTATTATTGCACTGTGGTGGGGAGGACTCTTCCTCGCTGTACTGATTTTTTTGCTCACTTACCGTTTTTGGTTCAGGCTGCTTGGGATCATTCTCGTACCTGAAGACAAAATTGGTCTCGTAACCCTGAAGTATTCTCTTTTCGGAGAGAAAAAAGAACTACCGACCAACCGCATCATCGCGGTAGATGGCGAAGCGGGTTTTCAGGCTCAAACCCTAGCGCCTGGAATCCACTTTTGGTACTGGATTTGGCAATACCACATCGAACTGCAACACCTTACTGTAATCCCACCCGGACAAATTGGTTTGCTGATCGCCAAAGATGGAGATGAACTGCCAACCAACTCGATCCTGGGTAAAAGAGTAGACTGCGATGCTTACCAGGATGCTGCGGCATTCATCCGCAACGGAGGACAAAAAGGACGACAAACTGCTTACATCACCACTGGGGTGTACCGCATCAACACCTTCCTGTTTGACCTCGTACTGGCACCGATGACCCAAATCAGGGAGAACATGCTGGGAATCATCACCACCCTGGATGGCGCACCAATCGAGATGGGACAAATTGCCGGTAAAGAAGTGACCGGACACAACAGCTTTCAGGATGCCGATGCTTTCTTGCGCGGCGGCGGCAACAAGGGTTTGCAGCCCCAGGTACTCCTGGCCGGTTCGTACAACCTCAATCCCTGGTTTGCACAGATCGAAGAACACGAAATGACCCAGATACCGATTGGTAACGTGGGTGTAGTCATCTCCTTCTACGGTAAGGAAGGTGTCGATTTGAGTGGCGATGAATTCCGCCACGGTAACATTGTGTCCAAAGGCCAGAAAGGCGTTTGGGCAGAACCTCTTGGCCCTGGTAAATATCCCGTTAATAAGTACTTGTACAAAGTAGAATTGGTGCCTACTACCAACCTGGTACTCAACTGGGCCAGTGCCCGCACTGAGTCACACATGTTGGACAAACACCTGTCTACCATCACCGTGCGTTCCAAAGACGGCTTCCCTTTCAACCTCGACGTGTCGCAGATCATCCACATCCCGGCCACCGAGGCACCCAAGGTAATCGCTCGTTTTGGCAGCATGAACAACCTGGTCAGCCAGGTATTGGAACCCACGATTGGCAACTACTTCCGCAACTCGGCACAAGACGCCGATGTGATTTCCTTTCTGACCTCGCGTAAAGAACGCCAGGATTCAGCCAAGCGACACATTGGTCAGGTGTTGGAAGAATACAACGTACACGGGGTAGACACCTTGATCGGGGACATCGTACCGCCCGACTCGCTGATGAAAACCTTGACCGACCGAAAACTGGCCGAAGAGCAAAAAGTGACTTACGACACCCAGAAAATGGCGCAAGAAACCCGCCAGGCGCTCGAAAAGGAAACGGCGATTGCCGACATCCAAAAGCAAATCGTACAGGCCGATCAGGGTGTACTGATTGCCGAACGCATTGCGGATGCTGCGGTAAAAAAATCGACGGGTGAAGCAAATGGAGTACGGATTGCTGCCTCTGCCGAAGCCGAACGCACCAAGATGATCGCCGCCGCTGAGTCGGAAAAAGTAAAGCTGATGGCGCAGGCCGAAGCCGAAAAAATCGAAATCACGGGTAAAGCAGAGGCTGAAAAGACCCTGGCAGTGGGTCAGTCTAGTGCCGAAGCTTACCGCCTCGCGGTAGAGGCCATGGGTGGTGACAACTTTACCAAGATGAAAGTAATGGAAACGATTGGGCAAGAGAAAGTCAAAATCATTCCCGATGTGTTGATCAGTGGCGAAGGTGGCAACGGCGCCAACGGTGCCATCGGCGGTATGTTGGGCTTGAGATTGCTGGACATGCTCAAAACCGAGAAAAAAGAAGATAAAGCTTAATCAGGATTTTTTTGATAGGTAGAGACGCGGTGAATCGCGTCTCTACATTTTATTTAATTCAATAGGATGTGACAATCAAAGTCACAAAATTCATCCTTCCATTCTGCGTGTTAAAAATTATGCTTATTTTTACACCCATCCTTCACAAAGCTTCTAATCACTGACAATTTCTTATTTCAGAAATATTGTCCCTTCCTCGTTTAGGTAGAAAATTGGCAACGATCAAATTGCATATTTTATCAAGATTAACATACTTTGAGATGAAAACTACTAACAACATTGTTTCTCAAGTTCGCTCTGGGAGCGCCATCTATTTGTTTGGCTTAGGATTGCTTTTGAGTATTGTACTGCTATCGTTACCGTCCTGTGGTTTGGAAACCTTTGATATTGTGCCCGATCCTTCGGGTTACGATTCATTGATGGTGAAGACTACCAATGGCAAATTCGATAAGCTTATCGTAGATTCGGTATATGCGGCAGACATCGTCATTGGGGTGACCTCTAGCAACGATACCATTCGTTTTGTAAAAGGGGCTGATGAGCGAACCTATTACTTCATTACACCAGCCAGCCTGCCTGTGGGCAGTCATAGCATCAGGGTGAATGCCCTCAGTACTTTTCTGACGCTCAAGGTTGATACCATTACAACCCTGGGGAGTCTTACCTTCGATGCAGTGGTGTCCAATTACATCCGGGATGAAGTAACCCCAAATGTCAATTATTTTAGCTCTGGCACACCTACTATTGCATCGCAATTGAAAAAAATCAGGGACACTACGTTGCAAATTTTCAATACCTTGACGGACAACCAAAAGAAAACTGTGGCCATTACCTTGTTGGCCAACAAGAATTTCCTCAAAGAATTCAATACCGCTTTGCGCGATTTGCGTTCGATTCCGGTGGATTCGGTAGGTCCATCTGCAGTTTGCACAGGCAGCAACCTGAAAACGTATTATCCCTGCTTGTTTGACAACCTTCAAACGGCTTATACTACCCTGGAAACACAAGGGCGTTTGCTGGTCTTTTATGGACGAGCCCTGGGTGGCGCATTTTTTTACATCAATTCAGGAGGAGAATACCGGCTCAATCTTAGTTCCAATCCATCGCTGGTATCCGGCCTGCTACAGTTTGCCAATCTTTTGCCCAAAGGCATGATTGTGGGCGACATTGCCAATAAGGCCAACAACCTCAATTGGATTGTGGAAGCCAATTTTTCCAATATCCCCGATACCCTTAAATTTACCAACATCATCACGGATACCATTCCGGTAGGGTTAATTTACCGCAATGTGCGCTCAACCGATACCGAATCGGCTCTGATAGGCAGTTATGTAACCCGATTTAATGCATTCCGGTCATGGTGGAATGGTTCGCCGCTCTCCTTCTTGCCAGCAGTGCCTGCACTCAGCCCAAAATCGGAGGATTTGCCCTTAAATGCCCCGGAGGTAACGGCCACCTTTACGCTTGGTAGCAGCAATGTTACCAGAGGAGCAACCAGCCCTTCGGTATTGGAAAAAGGATTCAGGGTGCGCTTTAGGATCGACGCCTTGACCACTCAGGCTTCAACCCTAAAATTATCGATTGTACACGAAGGTTTTACCATTGAAAAGACCATTCCCATTACTGTTAGACCTTAACGTTAAAGCTGAGTTGTCATAAAAAGAAAAGGCGCATTGGAGAATTCCCCAATGCGCCTTTCTTTTTTAGAATGTGTTCTTGTGACAACTTGAATACTTATTTCTCTTCCCGCAATGCTTTGGCAGATACATAACCATTGTTGCCCCGGAAGCTGATCAGCCACCAGTTTTCATTGGTTTTCTCCAAAACCTGAACTCTAAATCCAGCTCCAATTTTGATTACGGTAACGCCATCTGCGGAGGCGGTAGGCTTCAGGTCGCTTGCTACCAGAACCGTAAATATACCCAAGGCTTTGATGTTACCAGGTATCTGAGTCCCAGGATTAGCGGTGGCATTGGGTTTATTGGTGGCTGTACTATCCGTTGTCGTCGGTTTTGGAGTAGGCTTGCTAATCGGGGTAGGTTCTTCTACTGGGGCAGTTTCCAGGAAAAACTCTTTTTTTAGCTCATTTGCGCCTGCCAATTCATCTAGACTCACGGCACCTTCGGTGGGTTTAAAGCCATTTTTCTTTACGACCACCCGGTATTCTTTATTGCGTTCCATCGGCGCCAGAAAGTCCATTCCAGGGTTGCCACGTACATATGCCAATACTTCGCGGTCTCCTTGCTTTTGGTACAACTCCACCGTTACGCCAGTCAGTTGCTCGCGGCTGGTTGCGTTGAAGGAAGTGCCTCGAAGATTGACCCAAGGCTTGAGGACTGTATTGGTTACTGCTGGAGCTGGAGCAGAAGGCTTATTGGTAGAAGGTTCAGGGCGAACTTTGGTTTCAGCTACGCTTTCTTTTTCTTTCTTTGGCTTGGTTTTCTTCATTTTATTGGCTTCCGCCAGAGAATCCGCTGAAGCAATCGCGCTGGGTTCTACCCCGCTGCTATCGGCCATCGCCACATCGGCGTTGTGTTTGCCGCGGCCAAAAATCAGGTTTAATCCCACATTGACTTGCGCATTGCGTGCATTGCCTATATTGAATGCAGAAGCGACATTGTCTGAAACCGCATAAATTTGAATCGGCCCCAGGTTGACAGATGCGCCTGCCCCAACTTGCGTTCCGATACCCTTCACTTGTGCAACGGTAAGTCCTGCCTGTAAAATTCGGCCAATGTTGGCACTGCCATTGACTGCAAAGTTGACATAATTGTGGCCATCCAAATGCTCCAGATTCACCATAGCCCCGGCGCTAAAATGCTTATTGATGTGGTAGTTTCCACCCACATAAACATAGAGTGGAAGTGGAGATACAACACGACCGAGGTACTTGGTTTTTTCAGGTGTGGTCACAAAATCAATCACTTTGTCAAGGGCTTCGCTGGCCTGATCGGGTTGATTGGCATAAAAATCGAGGTACTTGGTCGTATAGCCGTATTCGGTTAAATTGTTGCGCCAAACGATTTGGCCAAGATTGACAATGCTGGCGTATACATCAATTTTGTCATTCACTTTGTATTGTGCGCCAAGATCAACAGCCAAGCCTTTGTTGCCGCTGCCCTTCAAGTAGGTGCTCAGTCCCTGGGTCGAATCAAAAGCGGCAGGTAAACCCGCCATTAAAAGGCCAACGTTGCCTTCCAACCCCAGAATACCTTGCTGCAAATCTCCAACGATGTCGAAATCACTGCTGCGCGTCCAGGCTCGGCCAAGACCAATGGCCATTTTAGCCCGCAATCCAGCGCTGAGTTTTCCGGGAATGATGTTGTAGGTGTAGCTTGCACCAAGCGTACGGTAGTGAGAAAAGTCCAGGTACGTGCCATAAACGGAGTACTTGCGCGGCCCATTTTCGAAATCCTTTAGTTCCAGACCTTGCAATTCGCTAAAGGTCTGGAACAAAGATTCGGAGTAGCCCAGCAGGGTATTGACATTTTCAGTGCCTTGAATGCCAATGTAGCCTCTTCCCAGGCGAATTCCCGCGTCTAAAAGGGTGGTGTTAAAGTTGAAACCCAGGGTATTGTATGGCCCTATTTGCTTGATGAAATTTGAAAAATCGGTTTCAAAAAAAGAAGAATTGGTACCTTCTCCATTGTTTCCCGAATCCAGATTTCTGATCTCATTGGCCGAAAAGCCACTGCTGTTTGCTCCCAGGTTGATGTTGCTGATGAGGGGCAAACTCAGGTGAAAGTTGTAATCTGGCATTCTACCAACATTCATCGTCTGTGATTGTGGGATGCCAGGAAGGTTGTAAAGTGTCAAATTGCGTTGGGCGATAAGGGATGCATCATTCAATAATAGAAGCAAAACTACCAACAAAACGCAGTGTAGACCAATGCGCAATCCGGCATTGTCATGGGATGTAAATTTTCTCATAGTAGTACATTTATAATTGGCACGGATTTGTTCCGCAAAAACAATACTCATACAGGCCTTGCGTTTAGTTACAAAGTGGTTCTTAACGAGTATTTTTGTTGCGCCTGCAATTTACACGGGCTATACGCTGTGAGGATGTGAAGGATTTACCTTGAACTAAAAGAAAACAAAATAACAAAGGTATGGGTAATAGACGGTCTTAAAAAACTTGTTAAAGGTAGAAAAAAGCATGGAAAGTACCAAACGCGCATTAAAAAATGAACATAAGTTAATGCAAGTTTCTTGTTTTCAAATTATTACATGTTCAATTCTTTGGGCACTTCATTTTTTGCCAAAACAAAATCCCGCAATTGCCGAACCATTGAAAGCGGGAGTGCGTCTATTTCCACGGCTCCCGAAGCGGTATAAAACGTAAGGCCTGCCAACTCGTAACGGGCATCCATAAATCCCTGTTCTAGTTCAACTGCCTGCACATTGTGCCACATCAAAAGGATTTGAGACTGCGTGAAAAAGCCGGATTTCATCCAAAGCCCTTCTTCGGTAAGGCCATATCGAACCCGTTTAAAGAATTGCCATTGCCAACAGGCGACTATTGGAAGCCACAATATACAAAGCACGAGCCAGGTCCAACTAAAATCAAGACTGGTTTTGAGTACCAGAACCAGCAGTGGAAAGATCCCAACCAGTACCATTCTGCGCCGAAAATACAGCGCGTTGGGGTGGTACCATTTCCAGTCCAGATGAGCTGAAGCAGGAAAATAGGCCATTTTTACCGCATCAATTTGAGTTTGATAACATCCCGGAACCTGGAGCGTCTGTTTCCGACTAATCTCAGCCCCTGTCGCTTGATAAAAGCGCAAATTGAACATACCCCATAGGCGTTGCAGCGGGTTGGCACTCCACCGTAGAAATTGTATTTTGGGCAAATAAGCCGCTTGTTCGCGGCGTGTAAACAGGCCTGCTTCCACCCGAAACCCATTTCCAGTTTGCACAAAACGCAGGTCAAAAAATCGAAACGCGGTCAGTACCATAGTCGCCAACACCGAGACGATCAGGAAAAAACCAACAATCCAAAGTGCAAAACTCCAGAAAAAATGAATATTTAGTCCCAGTTCCTCTTCGAGGTATCGATAGGTAGATTTACCCAGAATGGGTTGAATTTCCCGGGCAAAACTGGCAAAAAGCCCTAGCAAAATTCCGGCTGAACGCAGGTGATTTTGACTCAATCCTATGCGAACCAAGTCGCCGACATCCAGTTTGAGTAAAGTTTGTTCAGGGACATAGGGTTCATTTTCTGTTTCAACATTGGATACCGCATTGGGGTTGTCTTTTTTCCAGCGCAACAGGTAATCGCGGAGTTCGCTGGCTTTTGCCCGATCCAAGGCATTGAGGGTTATTTCTGCACCTTTGGCTCCACTGGTATCCATTTCTACGCTGACTACATTGAATATCCGGTGCAAAAAAGTCTGCTGAAAATTAATCGCCTGAATTTTATCCAATGGAATTGTCAAGCGGCGGCGCGTAAATCCGCCTTTTTCCAAAATAAACTCGTCGTTTTGGATGTAAAAGCGGGTTCGGAAATACATCAGTAGGGATCGAACCACGGATAGGGCAGTAAGTGCGATCCCCACCCAAACCCAAAACTGGTTGTTGCCAGCCGTGCGTCGGCGCAAAAGGATCAAAATCAGGATAGGCCAAAATTGCCCGATCAGGGTACGAATCAGGCGGGCCAGAATCAGCAGGATGGCAACCGGCGACTGGCGACTGGGCTGAAAATAAAAAGGGGTAGTGGCCTCACTCATCGGCGACTACTTTTTGCGCGATGAATTGTTTGATGCGTTCTGCTTCAGCATAGTCGATGCCAGAGATACTGAGGTCTCCTCCACTGTCGCCAGCGGTATATACGCTAATTGACCCCAAGCCAAAAGCTCTCGCCAGCGGGCCTTGTTCAATTTCAACGTGTTGGATGCGATTATAAGGTACGGTGAGTTGAGTCTTCAACCAGTACCCTTTGGCATGAATGATGTCTTTTTCGCGTACTGCATACCCTTCGGCATAAAAACGCCGACGCGCCATCCAAAAAAAATAAATGGCTTGTACAATCCAAATACCGGAGATCAATATCCAGGGCCATTTTTGCTTGAAAAAATTGCTGAACAACATCACCATGATGAGTACGAACAGCATGATTCCCTGCGTGATGCACCAGCCAATGGTGCGCAATTTGAGCGTTTGAGGAGGCAGCGTTTGAAACTGGACTGCCTCTACACTGGGCAATTCCGAAAGTGCGATCTGTGGGTTTTCAAAAAGCATAAGGCATCATGATTTAAATCGAAGCAATGACTTTTACAACCTGATCAATCATGTCGGCAGTGACATCCAGGTGGGTAACAAAACGTACTGTTTTAGGTCCAAACGCCGAAGCTTTGATCCCTTCTTCTGCCAAACGAGCCAGATAGGATTCGGCAGTCCAAGGCGCTTTGAGGTCAAAGATGACAATATTGCTTTGAACGGGGCGTACATTATCGACGTAGGCTTGTTTTTCCAATACCTTCCCCAGTTCTTTGGCCCGGTCGTTGTCTTCTTTCAGGCGTTGCACATGGTTGTCCAACGCGTAAATGCCGGCAGCGGCCAAAAAACCAGCTTGCCGCATGCCTCCTCCCATGGCTTTGCGCACCCGGCGGGCCTGACGAATGACAGCTTTGGTGCCAATGAGCAACGAACCAACTGGAGTACCTAGCCCTTTGGAGAGGCAGATGGAAATGCTGTCAAAAAGTTTGCCCGTTTCCTGAGTCGTTTCACCCGTTTCTACCAGGGCATTGAATACCCGGGCACCATCGAGGTGCAGTGCGAGGCCACGTTCCTGACATACTTTTTGGATGGGCTGAATTTCATCCAGGGTATAAAAACTGCCCCCGCCTTTGTTGCAGGTATTTTCCAAAACCACCAGTTTGCTGATGGGTAGCCAATCATGTACGGGTTTAATGGCCGCAGCCAATTGGTCAGCAGTTATTTTTCCATTGGTTCCTTTGATCAAATTGACCCCAATACCTGAGTTGAAAGCATATCCACCAACCTCATATTGATAGATGTGGGAATATTCATCGCAAATGACCTCGTCCAGTGGTTGGGTATGTACTTTGAGTGCGATTTGGTTGGTCATGGTTCCCGATGGGCAAAACAAGGCAGCCTCTTTGCCAAAAAGCGCGGCAGCTTTGGCCTCCAGGGCATTTACGGTGGGGTCTTCACCAAATACATCATCGCCTACTTCGGCGGTCATCATGGCTTGCAACATGCCTGGAGTAGGCTTGGTTACGGTATCAGAAATGAGATTGATCATTGGAACTGGCTATCGAAGTTGAAAAAATCCAATCAAACATAAGCAGAGCTTACTAATTTTTTACTTTCCGGAGCTTTGAATTTCGGTCATTCCACTTTAATGTTGTAACGACCAAGCAGCCCCAGGAGATTTTCTTTTGAAAATCTGGCTTTTGCAAGCTTATTCTTTTCAGGATCAATCACAAAATTCCATGCGCTGCGCAAGTCTGCAGCTTCCAGGTTGGTGTTTTCGAAAGTTGCGCCACTTAGATCACAATCTGCAAAAACTGAACTGGATAAATCGCTTCCAGAAAAATCCACTTCTACCAGTTTGCAACCTTTAAAGCGGGTATTCTTGAGTTTCAATTGCTGGAAAATTGAAAAATTGAGTAGGCAAGCTTCAAAATCAAAGGAGATTAAAAAATCATTGCAATCGTCAAAATGCAAGCCCATCAGTTTGCAGTCTTTGAATTTTACCTCTCGAAAAGTGGTTTTGTGCAGTTTGGCCATGCTGAGATCGCAATCTATAAAGGTACATTCCGCAAAAATTGTACCCGACAGATCGGAATTGGCAAAGACACAATTTTCAAAAGTGCAATTTTCATACTCACCGCGAGGCAGCCGTTTCTCTGCGTAGTTTTCATCCTTAAAATCTTCATCCGTCTGGTATTCTTCCATGGTTGATTTTATTTAGGCCAAACCCAAAATCCGTTCGTACAAATCCATCATTTCTTCGGTGACCATTTCGCCTTTGAAACTTTGGGCATATTGAAACCCGGAATCGATCATGTTCTTGCGAAAAGAAGCATCTTCTAAAATCCGCTCTATTCCTCCCGTGATTTGGGCGGGTTCTTCGGGATCTACCAACCAGGATGCCGGGCCAGCGGCTTCGGGGAGCGACGAAACCCTGGAACTGATCACCGGAGTGCCACTAAAAAGCGCTTCAATGACCGGAATACCAAAACCTTCCAGTCGAGAAGGGTAAAGAAAAATGCTGGCCTTCTGGAAAATTGCAGGCAAGTCATCGTTGTCAACTTGCGTAAAAATAACCAGCTTACTCAATCCTTCCTGCTGTAAAAATTGCACTACCTGAGCTTTGTATTCCTTGCCTTTGCCAATGACCACCAGGGGAATACGCAGACTTGGTGGCAACATAGCCATGGCTTGCACGATTCCCAGCAGGTTTTTGCGCTCTGTGATGGTACCTACGTACAACATAAACTCAGAAGGCAGTTGGTATTTGGCTAAAATTTGATCAATCAGTTTGGCTGATTTTTCTTGCATAAACCGCTCATCGCAGGATTGATAGATTACTTGGATTTTCTCGGCAGGAATTTGGTAAAAATTGATGATGTCCTTTTTGGTGCTTTCGCTGATGGCGACAATGGCATCCGCTTTTTGACAAGCATACCGAAACTTGAGGTCATACACCGTCCGATCGATCAATGGGTAATAATCGGGACGGTGCTTGAATACCAAATCATGAATCGTAACGACACTTTTGATCCCCGCACTGGGAAGTCCAATTGGCAATTCATTGCTCAAGCCATGATAGAGTTGAATTTTGTGGCGCTTCAAAGCATACCTGATGCCGTAGGAACGCCACAATGGCCGTTGGTAACGGTTAGGGTTGTGCAGACTAAACGAGACACTGGAAGTAAACAACTTCGTCTCGGGCTTGCGCTCAATTTTTGGCGAAAAGAGGAAATAGGCGTGATTTGGGTAGTAGTTGGAAAGGTTTTTCAGCAGTGTACGGCTGTAATTTCCTAAACCAGTAAAGTTGTTGAAAAGCCGTTTGGCATCATAGCCGAAGCGCAGCATGGAATGGGTTATTGGTTATAATCGATGAAGATAAACGGAATTGCGGGGATTTTGAGGGGGTGGGGATTTTTTTTTATTTTTAGGTAAGGAGCGTCGGACTATCGAGGCGGCCGTCGGGGCGGCCCTACGTGGCCGCCCTTCCATACCGGTGAGGCACCCACGCAGGGGTGTCCCTACTTGACGCCTTTTTCGATTGCGGTGATTCCTTTGACCATCCATTCGGGTTTTGGGCCTCCCTTCAGGTAATGCTCAAAAAACTGCAGCATGCGCAATTGGAAATCCTTGCGGTTTTGGTATTTCGAAAGTCCATGACCCTCTTCGTTGTAATTCAGCAGCCAGGCTGGTTTATTCAGGCGACGCAAAGCCATGTAAAACTCGATGCCCTGGTACCAGGGAACGGCGCCATCTTTGTCGTTGTGCATGATCAGCAAGGGAGTATTGACTTTGTCGATGAAGAAGATTGGAGAGTTTTCGAGGTACCTCAAAGGCTTATCCCAAAGGGTGCCTCCAATTCTACTTTGGGTATGCTCATATTGAAACATCCGACTCATGCCCGTTTCCCAACGAATCCCGCCGTAAGCCGAAACCATGTTGACCACAGGGGCGCCCGATTCGGCACATTTGAAGATATTGGTTTGGGTGACCAGGTAGGCAATTTGGTATCCGCCCCAACTGTGGCCTTGTACGCCCAGGTTTTCTTTGTCTACAAATCCCTTGTCTACCAAGGCTGTAATTCCTGGAATAATGGCGTTTTTGGCACTTTCGCCCGGATAGCCGATGCGGTAAGGAATATCAGGGATAAAGACCAAAAATCCGCGACTGGCCAATTGAGTAAAATTGAGCATGCTGCGGCTGTAGCCAGGCACCCAGTGGTGGTGCAATTGATCGGTCATGCGCTCGTAGAAGTACGTGATCATGGGGTACTTCTTTTTGGGGTCAAAACCCGCAGGTTTGATCAAGACTCCTTGCAAATGCTGGCCATCCAGGGCCGTCCAATCGGTAAGCTCGGCAGTACCCCATAAGATTTCCGCTTGTTGGGGATTGGCCTGACTGATGGTTTTGATTTTTTGCAAATCGGAAGAGTACACCAAATCCGGGAAGGTCTGGAAGTTTTCACGGGTAAAAATCCAGCGATCCGCATTTTTGGCTTTTTGTACCATCATCGAATAATTGAATGCGCCTTGCTGCAAGGGGCGTTTTTTGCCGCTGTGGATGTCGTACCAGAAGTACCCTTCTTCTTTGGTCGTTTCGTTGGTAAAATGCAAAAGCAAAGGCTTGACCTCTTCAATGGAGCGCTCTTCTGGATCCACCTTGATGTAGCGCATCTCGGTTTTTTCCGCCCGCATGTTGGTCAGGTTGGTCGGTTGCAATTGTTGGGTTGGATCCAGCAACCAGATGTCATAGCGGTCGTAAGCCATCAAATAATCGTCTTCGGAGCTCCAGCCAGCAACTCCGTACGAATCCGGGTTGGAAGGGCTATCGTGCAACTCGTCCCAAAATGCCGTTTTCTGGTTGTTGCTCAATTTCACCAAGGCAGATTTGGCAATGTTCCAGGCCATCCAGGCCGTATCGCTGTAACTGAACCAGTACACGTATTTGCCCATTGGCGACAGTGCAGGACTGCCATGAATACTAGTGGCAATTTTTTCTTTTTTGCCGCTTTGTACATCGATCAAATACACGTCGTTGAGGGGTTCGGTGTCCCAGGTATATTTCACCTGATAGGGCAAGTTGGAGACTCCCAATACATGGCTACCATTGCCTTCATTGCCCAGGCGGATTTCAGGCAATTCGGGATTACCCAATTGCAGCAATTTTCCGTCTGCGGTATTCATTACACAGGTATAGGATCGTTTGCGGTCTTGCTCCAACTGCACTTTTTGCATCGGATAGATCCGGGAATCACTGGTAGACCAGAGTTCCATGTTGACAATTTCTTCTTCCAGGAGCATGGTGTCCTGCAAAATCGGAGGTGGTGCAATCCCGAAAAACAACTTGGAACCATCTTTTGAGAAAGAAACTGTACCATTCTCACTGGGCAACCAATCTTTGGGCAAAAAACTGGCACCAGGACTTAACACCTGGCGGGCTTTATCGGCACTGTTTTTCCAGTGGTACAAGCGGAAGGGGCGAATCCGCACTTTGGTTGTATCCAGATCCGCCACGAATGCCAATTGAGTGCCTGGACGGTCAAAAACCAGTTGCTTGACATTGCTTTTTTGATCCAGGACTTGTCTGGTTTGGCGGGTTTCGCCGTCGAAAACGTACACACCTGGCTTTTGCTCTGGGTCACCTCCAGTAGTGTGCCAGGCAATTCGGGCTTTATCCCGGGCTAATTGGTAGGATTTGACGTAACCAATCAACCTTTCTTGCCTGTTTTCCAACTCCAGCAATACGAGTCGACTGCCATTTTCTTCACTTTCTTTTTTCCAGACAAACTTGGAACTGTCCTTGGCAGGTTTTTTGATGGGTTCGCGCAAATAGGCCAACCATCCCGACCACTTTTCTGCCATTTGGTAGGATTTTACGCCGCCATATTTGCTCAACTTGAAATTTTTCAGGTCGTAAACACCTAGAGTATCCTTTGGCAAATCCTCTTTTTTCACTTTGCGGCGACGCATGTTCATCGTACTGTCGCGGAAAGGTTTGATCAAAAAAGCAAGATAGCGGCTGTCTTGACTGAAATTGAGGTTTTCAGCACGAGGAACCGTATAGGTCTTATCGGCTTGCGCATCGTATAGACGCAATTCGGCATCGCCTTCCAAAGGCCGGACAATATAGGCGACCCAGCGCCCATCTCCGGAAATTTTGGAAGATTCAATGTTTTTCCATTTGGCAATGTCAGCATGCTCCAGCATGCGCTTCGCGGTGTTTTGGGAAAAAACCACCAATGGTAAAAGAAACAACAATGGTAAAAATCTGAACATATTTGGCTTCATTTGTGAGACCGGAAAATAAGAAATTCCAAGCAAAGTCTGACGCAAAAAAT
>NZ_JBBAKG010000023.1:0-77212 GCF_040403615.1 Haliscomenobacter sp.
GAAACATTAGGGATAAAAATCGTTTCTGGTCATGAAAATGATGCATGTTACTTAGAAGACTTAAATAATCATTTAACAGAAAAATGTTTATACATAAAAGATTTAGGCTACGTCAATTTGAGTCACTTTGAGCGTATTGATAAGGAGAAAGGATATTTTCTATCTCGTTTCAGAAGTTCAATTAATTGTTACATAAAGGATGAAGCTGGCAACTATGAGGAGGTACAGATGCATGATTTAGTACCCGCCTATGGAGAGAGCAAAGATATAGCTTATATATATATTGGTCAAAAGAAAATAAAAGTCCGTATGGTAATTCAGTCAATACCGGAAGAATTCGTAGAGAGACGTAAGAAAAAAGTGATTCGGAATAATAAAACACATGGTTCAAAGACATTTCATGAGAATACGCTGCTGCTGTGCTACTACAATGTGTATATAACCAACGCAGATGTTTCAATTTTACCAACGGATAAAATAAGGCTTTTATACGCTTTGAGATGGCAAATCGAATTGATATTCAAAATTTGGAAGTCAATTTTTGATATTGATAAAGTCAAACAAATGAATATTTTCCGCTTTGAATGCTATTTATATGGGCGATTGATGGCAATTTTGCTCTTTGAAAAAATCCAAAATCTCTATAGAGACTATTTGTGGGAGGAAGAAGAAGTAGAAATAAGCGAATACAAATGTGCTAAAATTTTAAAAAAAACTTGATGTGCTTCGGGAAGCAATTGAGCACGGAGAGCTGGCGATTTTAATCTTTTTTGAAGCTTTTTTTCAACTTATTGTTAAAAAAGGCAGGAAGGATAAAAGAAAATTACCTGATAAATCTTATAGACCTACACCAAGAGAGTTCATTAATAGCTTAGCCTGACGGCTATGGTCGGAGACGCGGGGATAATGGGAACAAGTCTGGAGACGTTGTTCCAGCGGTAGCGCAATGTTTTTGGTTGGTTTGGAAAGACTCAGGCTAGCGGGTATAGCATTTATTTTAGATGTAGCCCTTAAGAAGGCCGAAACGCGGTTATCAAACTTGATTTTTGCTTTGAATTACTTTACATTTGTTAGCCTAACCTTTAAAATAATGGAGCGTAAACCCTTTATTTTTTCACAACACTTGGAAACACGTCTTCAGGAGCGCAATTTGAAGCGTGAATGGATTGAAGATACCCTTGAAAATCCAGATTCCAAAGAAGAAGTAGAAGTAGACGAAACTCATTTTTTCAAAAGAATTTTGGAAGCCGCAAGCCGCTGCTTGAAGGTTGTATTGAATCCTTTAACGAATATTGTCATTACTGCGCATTTTGATCGCAAGAAAACCAAAAATGACTGCAAATGAAATTTACCTACGATAATGAAGCGGATGCGCTCTACATCCAACTTAGCAATCAGTCAATTGTAGACAGTGAGGAAGTTGAGCCACATGTCGTTGTCGATTACGATAAAAGCGACCAAATTGTTGGCATTGAAATCCTGTATTTTGTACAAAAGCACAAGAATGAGTTATTCCCTGCTTTTAAGGCAATGGAACAAGCAGTTTGGCAAGAGGAATATAAAAAAGTGGGATGAGAATAAGTTAGGATTTTGGTCCGAGCATATTCAACCCCGTCAAGCTGGTATCAAAGAGAGAAAGACTTCGTATACCGAGAAGTAGAAGGCGGAAGGCACGATCAAACGACCTGGGGAAGGGTGATGCCCGAGTTTTTGAAATGGGCGTTTTAGAATTGTAATGTTTCTATACTGAGTGGCATTTTATTTCACGCAGATGTTACACGGATTAAAACGCAGATTTTTTCTGTGTGAAATCTGCGTGAAAATCTGTGCTTCATCTGCGTGAAATGAAAACCCTAAATCAAAACCTTACCGCATCATCCGCATATTCATCTGGTTATTGTTGTTGCTTTTTTGAAAGCCTTTAACCGAGTAGATGAAACTTAACAGGAAGTAACGCGCCAGAGAATTTACATTTTGATCCTGGAATGAGTTCAACTGTACCGTACGGCTGATGCCTTTATTCTGATTCAGGATGTCGTACATGCCCAATTTCAGTTGACCCTTATTGGCTTTGAGGAAATACACCGACACTGCTGCGTTCCAGATGGGAATGTCCTGATTGTAAGCTGCACCCAATCCACGGAATTGGTTGTAATCCAGATCCGTTTCGATGTTGAGTTTGTCTTTCAGGAAAAACTTGCGCACTCCTGCGGTATAGGTGTAGGTATAGTAGTCCTGATTCCGCTCGCTATTGAGGGAGTAAGCCGTGTTGGAATAGTTGACGGTGTAGCCAAGGTTCCAGTCCCACTTCTCTTTTTTCTGGTTGTCAAAAGTGATCCCCGCAGTTGGGTTCATGGTTTTGGTGTTGTTGCGCGCGGCATTGACGAAGGTGATGCCCCAGTTGTAGTTGAATCCTCCCGAGAAGTTAAAGCGCGTTTTCAAGCTTTTGATGCGACCACCGTAATTCAAGCGGCTGATGAAGCGATAATCATCAGAAACGTTGATGGGTGTACGCTCGGTCACCAATGTTTCCAAGTTGATGGTTTGCGCCGTTTGAATGCGGTTGTGGGTATAAGTTAAATTGGCAAAACTGAAGAAGTTCGTAAAATTGAACTGGTTGAAGTGGTTGTAGCGCACCGTAAAACGGTTGCTGTATTCCGGCTTCAAATTTGGATTGCCAATATAAATGCTCAGTGGATTGCTGATGTCCCGTACGGGTTGCAGTTGGGTTACCGAAGGCTCATTGATGTCGGTGCTGTAATCAAAGTTGAAGCTGCGCATTGAACTGAAGTTGTAGCGCAGGCGCAAACTTGGCAGCAAGTTGGTGAATTCCTGCTTGACCGTTTGCTCGCTGGTCAGCAAGTCTCCTTCCAATTTGGCTTGTTGAATGGCCAAACCCGTTGAAAAGTTCAATTTTGGATTGGCAATTCTGAAGTTGAATCCTGCATTGTGGAAGTTGAAATCACTCAGGATATGGTTGGTTTGCGTACGGTTAAGAATTTGCCCGGTTGGGGTTACATCGTATACTTCGCGGTTGTTGTCGTTGCCCCGGTGGTTGTACGAGTAGTTGAGTTCCAAAAACTTGCCGCGTGACAAAGGCTCCGTGAAGGACAAGCGCCCATTGTAGCTCGTACGATCATTGTTGATATTGTTGACTTGGTCGTACAACTGGGTCCGCGTCAAAGCACCATCAGTACCAAAGAATAGGTTCTTGGAAAGGTTGGTCCCATCGGAATTGCCGAAGACATTATTGAGTGCAAACGTTGCGCTGAAATTCCGTCCTTGGCGGCTGAACCGTTTGCGGTACAACAAGGAATTGTTCAAATTCATGTTATCTCCATTTGATACACTATTCTGATCACTGGAGTTGCGTGGGATATTCAATTCATTGGTGGAGAAAGAATTGGAAATTAGGTCGTTGCCATTGTTGCTGAAAGACAGGCGACTGACCACCCGAATTGATTGGGTAGAATCCAACTGGTGATCCAATGTGAAGTTAAGTCGGTGCACATTGCTGCGCTCTTGCTGTTGGGTCGTATCTTTTTGAATAAAAGAAGATTTTTCCAGGAAGTTTTCGGTACTGGATCTTTTATCCGTTTCTTTCTTGAAACCACTGTACAAGTAACTACCATTCAATTTGGTCTTTTTGCTAAAGTCCCGGCTAAAGTTCACCCCGGTGGAGTAAAAAGTGGTAAAGCCATAGTTGCGACCAAAGTTGATGGGAGCATCATTTCCGCCACCACCAAATCCGCCACCACCACCACCAAATCCGCCTCCACCGCCGCCACCGCCGGAAAAGTCAAGGTATTCATTGATGGAAAAACCATTTTTGTTGATGTTGTTGGCCGAAGCAATGAACGACAACTGACCCGTTTTAGAAAATCGGTTGAGGTTGCCACCCAAGTCAAATTGCTTGAGTCCGTCCGCACCCGAACGGCCACCTGCCCCTGCACGGAAATTGCCGAATATGCCATTTTGGCGATCAGGCCGGAGGGTAAGGTTGATGGTTTTTTCGCGCTGGCCGTCGTCTACGCCAGTAAATTCGGCTACGTCGGTCATTTTATCAAATACCTGAATCTTATCGATCGCATCGGCGGGCAGGTTGCGGGTAGCCGTTTTGGGGTCACGGCCAAAAAATTCTTTGCCATTGACCAAAACGCGGGTTACAGTTTCACCCTGTGCTTTTACATTTCCGTCTTTTTCTACTTCAACGCCAGGTAGGCGCTTGAGTAATTCTTCCACGGTGGAGTTGGGTTGTACTTTAAATGCAGCAGCGTTGAATTCCACCGTATCTTTTTTCATGGTCATGGGCGTGCGCTCCCCTTCTACCACGTATTCATTGAGGGTAGAAGTTTGTTCTTTCATCACGATTTTGCCCAGGTTTTTTTCTTTCTCGTCGGCCAGGGTAATCGGAATTTTTTTCATGCCATAACCCAAAAAACTGAGTTGTAAGACGTAATTGCCGGCTTTGACGCCAGTTACCTCAAAAGCGCCTTTGACATCTACAAGAGCAAAGCCACTGAGTAAGGAGTCTTTGGCCTGCAAGATCATCACGGTTGCACCAGTCAAAGTGGTTCCAGTGGTATCTACTACCGTTCCAAAAATTTTGGTTTGAGCCTGGGTACTAACAATGGTCAGGAATAGGGCGCAAACGAGGGTAAAAATGTTCTTCATAAACAGAAAATTAAATCGAGTGATTTCTTTCTGCAAATATACCTGCGCCTTTCCGGGAAAGAAGTTAATCTGCCTTGATATAAGGTTAAAAATTGTTAACGACGAATAGATGGGGCTAATTTTAATGGGTTTTGAGTTGCACACAAGTTTCCTACGATTAGTTTGTGTGCAACTCAAAACTCAACTTCTAAACTACTGCAACCTCATCAGCGCTTTTTACCTCCTTGACGAGGAAGCAAGAAGCCGCTGCACAAACCATACAAACACCCGCTAGAATCAACGCATTGCGCGGATCATCACCCAAAACCGACTTGTAATACAGCGGCACAGTCAGCATGCCGATGAATTGGGGTACACAGATGAAGCCATTGAAAATGCCCATGTATACGCCCATTTTGGCAGATGAAACCGCGTTGGCCAACATCAAATAAGGCATCGACATGATCGAACCCCAGGCCAAACCAATCAAGGTCATGCCGGTGAAATATATCCATTTGTCGTTGCTCAGAATGACACTAAAAAAACCGATCGCGCCGATGGTCAAAAACAACGCGTGTGTTGCCCGCCGACTGCCCAAACTCCTGGAAATGGCAGGCAAAAAGACCGAGATCACAAAGCAGGAAATACTGAACATGGCAAAGCACAAGCTGCCCCAGTTTTTTCCAGCCTCAAATCCAGTAGGGTTGGCATCAGGACTTGGTGCGTTAAAAGCATATTTGGCGACTGCCAAAGACAAATATTGCCACATCAAAGGCAAACCGTACCAGGTAAAGAATTTCACCCACCACAATTGGCGCATCACTTCCGGCATTTCAGAAAGTGAAGCAAGGATTTCTTTGAAAACCGGCAACATCAAAATAAAATACAACCCCACGCCAATGCCTGCTGCCCAGATCAGCGCATTGCTGATTCCGGCCAAACGCCATGCAAACAGGCCCCCAATCAGCGCCGACCCAATGGTAATGGCCAGGTGCCAAAAGGAGATGTTCTTCTTTTGCTCGGCACTGAAGGTGGGCTTGAGTTTATAATCATCGTTTTCTGGTGGATATTCTTTAGTGGTGGACATCGTGAAAAACACCGTCAACAAAATGGCTGCCGCACCGATGTAAAATGGCAAACGCACCGAATCGGGAATGCCATTACTGAAGGTGCCGCCAACGGCCATCGAAATCCCCACCAAGGGTAAAATCAGAGGCATCAAGTTGGAAAGGGTTTGTCCAAATCCCACCATGAAGGATTGCACCGCAAATCCGGTTGGGCGCTGCTTAGGATTCAATAAATCGCCTACAAAAGCACGAAATGGCTCCATCGAAGAGTTCAAACCCGCATCGAGCAACCACATCAAACAAGCGGCCATGAACACCGATTTGGAATTGGGCATCAAAATCATGGCAATACTGCCCACAATTGCACCAATAAAGATGTACGGCCTGCGGCGTCCCCAGGTATTGGACCAACTGCGGTCGGATAAAGTGCCAATGATCGGTTGCAACAGCAAGCCCGTGAGTGGACCGGCCAACCAAAGACCGGGAATGCTGCTTTCTTCCGCACCCAAATAACGGTAAATCGGACTCATGTTGGCTTGCTGCAAACCAAAGCCATATTGAATACCCAGAAATCCGAAACTCATGTTCCAGATTTGCCAAAAAGAAAGATCCGGTTTGTTTTTCACTGTAAAAATTTTGTACGCCTGCTTAACTATCTATGTGTAACAAGCGTTTAGTTGCTAATCTAAGGACTTCAAAAACTATTTGTAATGATATTCAATTTTTCACGAAAAGAAAAATTGTAAAAGTTGCAATGAAAAGGAATGCCATTTTTTACTCCAAAGAATATCTGTTCAGCAGGAGGCATAAAAAAAGAGCGCAAGCACAATGCTCCGCTCTTGTAAGAAATCACCCGACTGTTATTATGAAGGATCTAAAAAGCAATTCATAAGTCGTTAACGAAATTAACAACTTTGTTAAGGAAACCTTAATTCTGAGGGCAATATAGGGCAATTTATGAATACTCACAAAATTTTACCAAAAATTTTAAACGTAGGTCGATTTTTTTGTCGACGCTCGTCATCGCCAATTTAAATTTGGTCGATTTTAACACTTTAACTCCTGGTGATGATTGCAGGAGTAGAACATGATTTTTTATCTCCCTTTCGTTCACCTTGAAGTTGTATTTTGGCTTTCGTAAAAGTAATTACATGATAGAAGCATTGACCTCCAATCCAATTCTGTTGCTCTTTATCGTAGCTGGATTGGGCTATGGGGTAGGCAGCATCAACATCAAAGGCAACAGTTTGGGTGTTGCAGCAGTGCTGTTTGTCGGCCTCTTTGTCGGAAGCTTTAGCCCTGAATTGCGCATTCCCGAAATCATTACCTTTTTAGGACTTTCCATCTTTGTGTATACGGTCGGATTGGGCAGTGGGCCCAGTTTTTTCAGTACTTTCAAGCGCCGAGGCTGGCAGGATTTGATCTTTGTCTTCATCATGCTGACTTTTTCGGCCAGCATTGCAGCGGGTTTGCATTACCTGTTGAAATTTGATGGCAGCATCACCGCGGGCTTGTTTGTGGGCAGCACCACCAATACTCCGGCATTGGCGGGCTTGGTAGACATGATCCGCAATATGGGTCTCGAAGACAGCGTCAGCAAACTCGACGCCGAAAACAGCGTAATCGGCTATTCCTTGTCTTACCCCATGGGCATTCTGGGGCCCATGTTGGCAGTCATTGTGATGCAGAAATTGCTCAAAATCGATTTTCAAAAGGAAGAGCGCGAATTGCGCAAAGACTACCCCGTGCGCCAGGATATCCTCACCCTTACCGTAGAAGTCAACCACGCAGAGGTACTGAACAAATCCATTCGCGACCTGCGCAAAGAACGCGGATGGACAGTCCTATTTGGCCGTTTTGAGCGCGGCGATCGCATGCACCTGAGCTCTTGGGATACTGAATTTCAGTTGGGCGATAAGCTGGCACTGGTTGGCGATCGCGAAGAAGTAGAACAGGTTGCCCATGAAATTGGCACCATCCTGCCGATTCAACTCTCCTACGACCAAACCGAATACGAGACTCGGCGCATGTTTGTATCCAATTCCAAAGTGGCTGGCCTCAAACTGGCCTCCTTGAACCTGAACGAAGATTACGCGGTACTCATCTCCCGGGTGCGCCGGGGCGACATCGACATGATGGCCAATGCGGATATGGTGCTGGAACTGGGCGACCGCGTGCGGGTGATAGGCAAGCGCAAAGACATGCCCGATATCGCTAAATTGTTTGGTGATTCCTACGATGAACTGAGCCAAATTGACTTGCTTTCGTTTGGCCTGGGCATGGCCATGGGCATGATCCTGGGGATGGTCACTTTCCAGTTGCCAGGTGGGTTTGATTTTAAGTTGGGTTTTGCCGGGGGGCCGATTATCGTGGGGCTGATCCTGGGAGGCTTGCGCCGAAGTGGCCCCATCAACTGGTCTTTGCCTTATAGCGCCAATTTGATTTTGCGGCAAATCGGTTTGATCTTCCTTCTGGCGGGCGTGGGCGTCAATTCCGGCCACCAATTTGTAAAAACCATCACCGACGGCGGCATTGGCCTCTGGATTTTTGCCAGCAGTGCGGTGATCAGCATTCTGACTGTATCGGCCACCTTATTGGTAGGCTACAAAATCTTGAAAATTCCTTTCAGTATCTTGATTGGCCTGGTGTCCAACCACCCGGCGATCCTGGATTTCAACGTGCGCCGCAGCAAAAACAAACTGCCCAACGTAGGGTATTCCCTGATGACGCCCATGTCGATTGTGGTGAAAATCGTTTATGCGCAGTTGCTGTATCTGTTGTTGAAATGAGGAAGCCGGTCACTGAGCGTAGCCGAAGTGCTGGTCACTGAGCGTAGCCGAAGTGCTGGTCTTCGGCTACGCTCAGTGACCGACACTTCATCACTCAAAAACCAAAATATACTTATTCTTCTTCCCGTTCTCTACCATCAAATACTTGCCATGCAGCAATGAATCCTCGGCAATCAGGGCTTCGTGAGAACTGATTTTTTCTTTGTTGATGCTGATCGCATTGCCTTGAATGGCGCGGCGTACCTCGCTTTTGGAGGCCAAAATTTGGGTATGCTCAGCCAGCAGATCAGATACGTTGAGTCCGGCAGCAATCAAAGCTTTGCTCACCTGAAAAGAAGGGATCTCTGCCGAAACGGTATCCAGTTCTGCGGCACTCAATGACAACAACATTTCCCGATCGGCATTGCGGCCAAACAACAAATCCGATACTTTGAGCACACTCTGGTAAGCCTCTTCACCGTGAATGCGCTTGGTAAGCTCTTCGGCCAGAAGTCGTTTGAGTTCACGGGGGTCAGCAGCAAATTCCTGCTCGCGGGCTTCGATTTCGGCCTGCGAATGCAAGGTGAAATAACGGGTCAGTTTAGGAAGGTCAGCGTCGTCGGCGTTGATCCAAAACTGGTAAAACTTATACGGCGTGGTCATTTGAGGATCCAGCCAGATGTTGCCTTCTGATGATTTGCCAAACTTGGTGCCATCGGCTTTGGTCAGCAGCGGAGTGGTGATGGCGTACGCTTTTTCAGCCAGGTTGCGGCGGATGAATTCGGTGCCAGAGGTAATGTTGCCCCATTGGTCGGAACCGCCCATTTGCAGGATGCAGTCGTGTTTTTTAAACAAACACTGAAAATCGTAGCCTTGCAGCAATTGGTAACTGAACTCGGTGAAGGAAATCCCCGATTCCAGGCGATTTTGCACCGAATCTTTTTGCAGCATGTAGTTTACCGTCAGGGTTTTGCCCACATCGCGCAGAAAGTCCAGCACGTTCATGCCACTGTAAAAATCCAGGTTGTTGACCAGCATCGCGCCATTTTCTCCTCCAAAATCGAGCATTTTTTTGAATTGCTCGATTTGATGCGCCAGGTTGTTGTCCAGCTCATCGGTCGTTTTGAGGTCGCGCTCTTTGTCTTTTCCGGAAGGGTCGCCAATGCGTCCGGTGGCGCCACCCATCAGCACAATGGGTTGATGGCCACTGAGCTGAAACAATTTCAACAACATGACCTGCACATAATTGCCGATCGTCAGCGATGGCGCTGTTGGATCAAAACCAATGTACCCGGCTATTTTGCCCGCATTCAATTTTTCTTCTATGCCATCAATTTTGGAATGTAACATTCCACGCCATTGCAGTTCTTCCAGAAAATTCTTCATCGTTTTGGATTAAATCGGCGCAAAAATAGCCTTTTGTAGGTGAATTATTCGCCTTTTGCAAGGAAGTAACAAAAGAATTATGTGCCGAAAATGAAAAATCCTGTATCTTGCACAAAATTTAGAAGGGGAAATTGAAACCCTTTTTAATGACTTTTCGTTATTCAAGCTGTGCTTCAAAAAATAATTTGAAAACAGTTTACTTTCTCTCCATTCCATCAGGTAAACATTTTTTCCTCCCACCCGGTATCAGGCCATTAATAAACAGTTACAATTCAATCGAGTTATGCTCAATTTGACTCAACCGTCCTTGCGTAGACGGAATGCCATGAATGCATCCCATTTGTTATTATTGGCAATGTGCTTCGGCCAGTTTACCTGCCTGCAAGCCCAAATCAACAAGAATTGGTGGCCCAAAATGCCTCCACCCAAAGTGCACAATTACGACATTTGTTTCCCGGCGGATGTACAAAGCAACACCTGCGTTGCCCCAACCAACATCCCGGGTGTACAGACCATTGAACTGGGTGACGACAAGCTGGCCGTCAATGTGACCGACAAAATTTACCGCACCAGTGCGGATGCCTGCTACAAAATCTTCCGCACCTATACGGTCATGAACTGGGCGTTGTACAATGAAAAATGCCAACTCGATCCGATGTCGAATCCAGTGATTGTAGATCGGGACGAACCCGTTCTGGATGGAAAATTCGGCGAAGGCGTTTGCGTTTTGGTGCGCGGAAACGAAGCCTACTTCAGCCGGGATCGGGTAATTTCTAACGATGACCGCAAGATCACCCTGACTCCGATTTGTCTTGACAATGGTGGTTTTCACTTCCGGGCATTCATGTACACCCAGGTCATCAAGGTGTACGACGACGTGCGGCCAGTGGTAACGGTGCCTACTTTGCCCAAATTCTCTACTTCCCTCACCTCCTGCAAAGGAGCAATTGAAGTAACTTTTCGCGCCAGCGACAATTGCTCGGATCAGGTAAGCCTGGAAGTGCCTTCAATCATGATTGCGCCGCTGCAAACCATCAGCCCAAGCGCCATCCGCATGCCAGCCAACTTCGACGCAAAATGGTCTTGGAAAGACAATAAAAATGGTACTTTCACCATCAAAATCGCCAATTTGCCTGAAGGCAAACACGATTTAATTGTGGTGGTGCGGGATCAATGCGGCAACTTGTCGCTGCCTACGCGAATCCCTTTTGAAATCATCGACAACAACGCGCCTTCTCCAATTTGCAAACAAGGACTGTCTTTGAGCCTGATGGCTGACGGCCAAGGTGGCGGGGTCAATACCGTGTGGGCAAGCGATTTTGTAGCCAGTCCAGCTTACGATTGCAACGGCCAAGGGCCGGAAACCAACAAGGATGGACTGAAAAAGATCACCGTTTATTCCATCAATCGAGTAGGGGAGACCCCCAAGCCCAGTTCTACTTCGCTGACTTTTACCTGCGCAGAAGCGGTTCAAAAAGTGGACGTAGAGCTGCATGCCTGGGATGCACTGGGCAATCATGCCTACTGCGTAACCTACATTCTAGTACAAGACAATCGCCGCATTTGCCCAATTCCTCCTGGCATCAATGGTTCGATCGTATCCGCATTGGGACAACCATTGGAAAAAGTTGGATTGCTTGCCACCCAGGGGGACAGCATTCACCAAACGGAAACCAGTCGGAACGGCAGCTATCGTTTTTCAAACTTACCAGAGGAATCGAGCTACACCGTACGCCCTTGGAAAAAAGACCAGGGTACTGATGGAATTGGCACGGTTGATTTAAACCTGCTGCTGGAAATGTTGCGTGGCAAATTGGATCAATTCAGCGCTTACCAAATCCTAGCCGCCGATGTGGATCAAAACGGAGAAATCAATGCAGACGATTTTGGTAAATTGTTGCAAATCCTTTACAAGCGAGATTCCTTCCCCGGTGGAAATTGTTGGCGTTTTGTGGATGCCGATCACAAATTGTCGGTTTCCTTAAAACCGGGAGCATACCCCGATTCCGTTTGGGTCAAAAACCTGGAAACCGGGGTAATCGCCAATTTTGTGGCCTTCCGACTCGGTGACATCGATGGAAGCTACAACTCCAAGTCTCAAAAATCATTAACCAGTGATGAATTGCTGGACTTGAGCGCTTTTGACCTCAAGCAAATCAAAAAGAACCTGAATCCAGGGCTCATCCTAGGACAAAACCAACCCAACCCTTTCCAGGACGAAACCACCATCAATTTCCACTTGCCTCAGGCCGGATTGGTTGATCTGATGGTATGGGATGTACAGGGCAAATCGATTTACACATCCTCCAATAACCTGCCCAATGGCGACCACCAATTGATCTTGGATTCGGAGCAGTTGGGCAACGCCAAAGGGGTGTTTTATTATACGCTGAGAACGGCGTTTGGAACGGAGACTAGGAAGATGTTGCGGTTTTGATTGAATGACGAGTTTTTCGAGTGATGAATGACGAATGGTTGGATCCTGTGAGGGTTGGCCATTCGTCATTTGTTGTTTAGAGTGTTTGGGTTTGAACTCAACCCCGAAGGGGTGACAGGATTATAGCAGAATAATCACGTTTATCCCATTAAGAGAAACCCTGAAGGGGTGACATTATAAAAAAAAGTTGAGGTGGGTCAAATAATGTCACCCCTTCAGGGTTCAAATACATCCTCATGCCATTTTTTCTATAATCCTGTCACCCCTTCAGGGTTGAAAACCGCGTTCCTATTCCACCGCCTTCCCCGCCAGATCCAGCAAGAAAGTCCATTCCCGTGCCGTTTCCTTTAGTCTGGCAAAACGCCCGGAAGCACCACCGTGTCCTGCTTCCATATTGGTATGCAGCAGCAAGGGATGTTGATCGGTTTTGAGCAAGCGGAGTTTGGCCACCCATTTGGCGGGTTCCCAATATTGTACTTGTGAGTCGTGTAAGCCAGTGGTGATCAGCATGGCTGGATAGGCTTTGGGTTCCACATTGTCGTATGGCGAGTACGACTTCATGTAGTGGTAGTATTCTTCCTCGTTGGGGTTGCCCCATTCGTCGTATTCGAAGGTAGTGAGCGGAATGGTGTCGTCCAGCATGGTGGTTACCACATCCACAAAAGGTACCGAAGCAACCACACCTTTCCACAGGTCGGGTCGCAAATTGACCACTGCACCCATCAGCAAGCCACCAGCGCTGCCGCCCATGGCGTATAGGTTGCTCGAATTGGTGTAGCTGTTGGCAATCAGCCATTCTGCACAATCAATGAAATCGTAGAAGGTATTTTTCTTGTGGAGCAGTTTCCCGTTTTCGTACCAATGGCGACCCATTTCTTCGCCGCCCCGGATGTGGGCAATGGCGAAAGCAAAACCCCGATCCAGCAAACTCAGGCGTGAAGAGCTGAAATAAGGTTCCATGCTGTATCCGTAGGAACCATAAGCATACAACAACAAAGGTTGCTGTCCATCCATTGCGAAATCGCGGTGGTACACAATCGAAATCGGCACCAGCGCTCCATCACGGGCTGTAACAAAATGGCGCTCCGAGCGGTAATTTTCTTTGTTGAAACCACCCAGTACCGGCTCTTCTTTCAGCAAGGTGAAAGCCCGGGTTTGCATGTGGTAGTCAAAAGTGGAATTAGGGGTAGTCAACGACTGGTAACCAATGCGCAGCAAATCAGTATCCGACTCAGGGTTGGTACCCACATAAGCCAGGTAAGCCTCTTCGGCAAAAGGGATGTAATGCTCGTTTTGGCCCGTCCAGGTGCGGATCCACAATTGGGTGATGCCCGCTTTGCGCTCTGAAATCACATAGTAATCCTTAAAAAACTCCATGCCTTCAAACAGCACATCGTCGCGGTGAGGGATCAACTCTTGCCAATGCTCCTGAGTAGTTGCCGTTTCACCGCAATACATCAGCCGGAAGTTTTTAGCCTCCAGATTGGTGCGGATGTAAAAGCGGTCGCCGAAATGATCGATGTCGTATTCCAGGCCGCGTACCCGGGGGGCAAAAATTGTAAATGCCGCTTCCGGCGTTTCCGCATCCAGGTACAAATACTCCGCAGAGATGGTCTGCTGCGAGCCAATCACGATAAATTTTTTCGACTTGCTGATGCCTACGCCTAGGTCAAATGTTTCGTCGGCTTCGTGGAAGACTTCTACGTCGGCTTCAGCGGCGGTGCCAAGTTTGTGGCGAAAAATCTTGTAGCCACGCAGGGTTTGAGGGTCTTTGGCGGTATAAAAAAAGTGAGTATTGTCTTTGGCCCATACCGCAGCACCAGTCGTATTGGGTATTTCATCGCTTAGAAATTCCCCCGTTTCCAGATCGCGAACCCGGATGGTGTAAATGCGGCGACTTACCGTATCCTGCCCAAAGGCCAGGTAGCGGTTGTTGAAGCTTACATTTTTGCTGCCGATCGAAAAATAGCTGTGGTCTTTGGCCATTTCGGGCATGTTGAGGATGATTTCCTCAGGGGCATCCAGACTGCCTTTTTTGCGGGTATGAACAGGGTATTCAGCGCCTTCCTCGAAGCGATTTTGGTACCAATAGCCATTTTCAAAGTAAGGAACAGATTGGTCGTCTTGCTTGAAACGGGCCACCATTTCGGTGTACAGATTGTCTTGAAAGACCTGCGTATCAGCCATCGCGGCCTTGGTATAAGCATTCTCTGCATCGAGGTACGCGATGACTTCGGGGTTTTCCCGATCGTTGAGCCAAAAATAATCGTCGATGCGTTGGTCACCGTGGGTGACGAGTGTTTTGGGATCGCGCTTCGCTAGAGGCGCAGCAATGTTGGTAGTTGTCATTAGGCAATTGTCGTGTGGGGGGTAAAAATACTCAACTCCGTCAAGATGATCTGCTTTAATTTTTAATCAAGGATTGAACAGCACTTTCACATCCTTTTTTGTCACTTTCCCCATCGCATTTCTGGGCAATTCCTCCAGGATCAAATACTGCCGGGGCACCCGATACGCAGGCATTCTTTCGCGCATCCAACCGTTCAGTTCCTGGAGGTCAATTTCGGATTTGGTGACCAGGGCTGCGGCCACTGTTTCGCCCCATTCTTCGTTGGGCAGGCCCACCACCGCACAATCAAGGATGACCAAATGAGTACGCAATACTTCTTCAATTTCGAGGGCAGAAAGTTTATAGCCACCCGATTTGATGATGTCCATCGAGGTGCGCCCCAGAATGCGGTAATACCCGTTTTCCACAATCGCCGTATCCCCGGTCATGAACCAGCCATCGGGGGTGAAACTTTGCGCCGTTGCCTCCGGGCGTTGCCAGTATTCCAAAAAAACGGTATCGCCTTTGATCTGGATTTCACCTACTTCGCCTTCCGCTAGCTCATTTTGTTGCTCATCTACCAGTCGCACCTGCACTCCAGGAAGGGGCTGCCCGATGTAACCTGCCCGGCGTTCGCCGCGGTAAGGATTGCTGATGGCCATGCCAATTTCGGTCATGCCATAACGCTCCAGCAAGCGATGGCCACTGATTTTCTCCCATTTTTCCATCACGGATACAGGCAAAGCTGCCGATCCGGAAATCATCAAACGAAAAGCCAGCAGTCTTTTACGCAATTGCGTTTGGGTTGCAGCATCCAGGCTTTCCACGGCTTCAATCAACTTAAAGTAAATGGTCGGCACAGCCATAAAGACGTTGAGGTTGCCGTGCAAAAACAAGTCCAACACTTTTTTGGCGTCAAAATGGGGCATAAATTCCACCGTACCCCCCGCCCACAAAGTGCAGGAAACCACGTTAATGATGCCATGCACGTGGTGCAAAGGAAGGATGCAGAGGGTATGGTCGGATGCACTGTATTCCCATGCCTGTAGCAGGGATTCGATTTGGGCTGCGATGTTCTGATGGGTGGTCACCACGCCTTTGGGCAAATTGGTGGTGCCGCTGGTGTACAGGATCATGGCGCGGCGGGCCAGGTCAATCTCTGGCAAATTCCCTTCGAGTTGTGGCCTGTTTTCAGTCAAAACAATCAAGCGCAAGCCTTTTTCACGCGTATACTCTCCTAAAATGGATTCAAACTCTGGCGAAACCACCACGATTTCGGCTTGGGTATCTTCCAGAACGTATTGTAGCGATGGCAATGGATAGCTGATGCACAAGGGTACGGCAACGCCACCAGCCTTCCAAATGCCCCACTGGGTACTGACGTAGTCAAAACCCGGTTTGACCATGTAGGCTACCCGCGCTTCGGCCAGATCAGTCTGTGCCTGCAACAATTGCAGGGCGAAACCCTCTGCCGCTTGCAGCAAATCTGCGTATGAATAGGTTTGATTGTCGGAAAGGATGGCGGTGCGTTCTGGATGGGTTTCGGCGTAGTTGAAAATGGGCAGTGGCATGATAAAATTGTGTTGTTTTAGTGGAATTGATTTCTCTTTAATAAATCTCCAAAAGATCAACATCATCTGATTCAGCCAAATCGATGATTCCTGATTTATGCTTAAGCAATATTGACGCAATTTCCTCGGTGCTTTTATTGCCAGTCTTTAGTAAAATTACTTTAGGTGGACCTCCAAATCTTTCCAGCAAAAACCTAAAATCTTCATCATTTGAAACGAGGATAAGGTATCCATTTTTTTTTGCCCAATCCCAGATTGCAACATCACTTGCAGGAATTGGCAAACCAGTTCTTGTTACATGTAGACACTCAGTAGAAAGATCAGCGAGTTTTTTTACCAAGCGGAAGGAAAGGTTGGCATCGAGTAAAATCTTCATTAAGCAGCCAAAACTTTAGTACGTGACTCTCGATATGCCGAGTAGGAAAGTGCAGCTTTGATCATATCCATGTTCAATTCGGGGAAATCCTCAATGATTTCTTCAAAACCCATGCCAGCGGCAAGCCAACCAAGGATGTCCTGAACAGCTATTCGAGTGCCAATTACACAAGGTTTTCCAAAACGAATGTTTGGGTCAATCCCGATGTATTCATTGAGTTTAAACATTTCAACTTGTTTTGTTTTCAAAGATAATAAATTTTTCTTGAAAAACATCCCTCAGTCAATGTGCTACATTCGATTTTTCGGCTACATACAAAGAGTCCTGCCGAAATGTACCTTTATTTGATTTCTGTTCCTTAACTTTCCATCAACCAACAATCACGGATACCGTATGAAAACAAAAATGCTCCTGACCACACTCTTCTTTTTTACCCTGGCGCTTAGTCAAATCCAGGCCCAACCTTACGATGCCAAGCTTTTCGATGCCATGCGTTGGCGCATGATCGGGCCGCACCGCGGAGGGCGCACCGTAGGCGCAGTCGGTGTCCCCCAACAACCCAATGTGTTTTACATCGGGGTCAATCACGGAGGTGTTTGGAAAACCACCGACTTTGGCCGTACCTGGAAACCGATATTTGATGATCAACCCACCGGATCGATTGGCGATGTGGGAGTAGCGCCTTCCAACCCCAATGTGCTATATGTGGCCAGCGGCGAAGGGCTGCAACGTCCCGATCTATCCGTGGGCGACGGCATGTACAAATCCACCGATGCTGGCAAAACCTGGCAGCACCTGGGACTCAGCGACGGGTTGCAAATTGGTGGACTGGATATCGACCCCAAAAACGAAAACCGCGTTTTTGCCGCTGTACTGGGTCACCCGTATGGCCCCAATACCGAACGAGGCGTGTACCGCACCACCGATGGCGGCAAAACTTGGCAGCGTGTGCTGTACAAAGACGAAAACACTGGCGCCATTCAGGTCACTATTGATCCCAGCAATCCCAATACCGTTTACGCTTCCCTTTGGGCTGGTCGGCAGGGCCCCTGGGAAAACGGTGCCTGGCAAGGCCCCGAAAGCGGCTTTTACAAATCGACTGATGGAGGCGATACCTGGAAAAAACAAACCAAAGGACTGCCCACCTTCGCAGAAGGTTTGGGTCGGATTGGATTTTGCATCGCGCCCAGCAATCCCAAACGTCTGTACGCCACCGTTGATGCGCCCAAAGGCGGCATTTACCGCAGCGACGATGGCGGTGAATCCTGGACGCTGATGAACCCAGATCCTCGCCTCTGGGGTCGGGGAAGCGATTTTGCCGAAGTAAAGGTTGACCCTAAAAATCCTGACATTGTTTTTTCCGCCAATGTTGTCACTTGGAAATCTACCGATGGTGGCAAAAACTGGAAAGCCTTCCGTGGCGCCCCTGGTGGCGACGATTACCACCGCATCTGGATCAATCCCGATGATTCCAACATCATCCTGCTGGCCAGCGATCAAGGAGCCATCATTACCGTGAATGGCGGTGAAACGTTTAGTTCCTGGTACAACCAGCCTACGGCGCAGTTTTACCACGTGAGTACCGACAATGCCTTTCCCTACAATGTATACGGTGGCCAACAAGAAAGTGGCTCGGTGGGCATTGCTTCCCGGGGCAACGATGGCCGCATCACTTTCCGCGAATGGCACCCAGTGGGGGTCGAAGAATATGGTTATGTAGCTGCTGACCCTTTAGATCCAAACATCATTTACGGGGGTAAAATCACCAAATTCGACAAACGGACGGGGCAAAACCAAAACATAGCGCCCGAGGCGGTGCGCAGTGGCAAGTACCGCTTCATTCGTACTGCTCCAGTGTTGTTTTCACCAATCGATCCTAAAACGCTCTTTTTTGCGGGAAATGTACTGTTCAAAACCCAAAACGGCGGCAACTCCTGGGAAGTCATCAGTCCGGATCTGACCCGCGAAACTTACGATATCCCCGCCAGTGTGGGGGTGTTCACCACGCCAGACATGAAAACCATGCCACGGCGGGGCGTTATTTACACCGTGGCACCTTCGCCACTCGATGTCAACCTCATTTGGGCCGGAACGGATGACGGGTACATCCAAGTGACCCGCGATGGGGGCAAGACCTGGACGAACGTGACCCCGCCAGCCATTACCTCCTGGAGCAAAGTGTCCATCATGGAGGCCAGCCATTTTGACCCCAATACGGCCTATGCTGCCGTAAACCGCATCCGCTGCGACGATTTGCGCCCACACATCTACCGCACCCGCGATGGGGGCAAAACCTGGCAGGAAATTGTGACAGGTTTGCCCAATGATCCCATCAATTCCGTCAAGGAAGATCCCCTCCAGAAAGGCTTGTTGTTTGCAGGTTCTGAGCGGATGGTCTCCGTTTCTTTCGATGATGGCGAGCATTGGCAGCCGCTCAGATTGAACATGCCCGCCACTTCAATCCGCGATTTGGTGATCAAAGACGATGACATTGTAGTGGGTACGCATGGACGTTCTTTCTGGATTCTGGACGACATCACGCCGCTGCGGCAATTGACCAAAGCTTTGGTTGCGCAAAATTCGATCTTGTTCAAACCTCAAACGGCTTATCGGGTGCGTTGGAACATGAACACCGATACCCCTGTACCGCAAGAAGAAGCTGCTGGCGAAAATCCACCAGATGGAGCAGTAATCAATTATTACCTGAAAAATCAAAGCGAGGTAACGCTGGTGATTTATGATAAGTTTGGCACAGTGGTTCGTAGTTACAGTACCAATGACAAACCCATCGAAATCAACCCTGGCAATGTACCTCCTTATTGGATTCGGCCGCAACAAATTTTGTCGGGAGCACCCGGATCACACCGTTTCCTTTGGGATTTGCACTACACGCCACTGGATGAACCGGTATCTTTTTCGATTGCAGCAACTTATCAGAATACTGCTCCAGAACCAACGGGCCCTTGGGTATTGCCTGATACCTATGTGCTCAGACTCGTAGTAGATGGTCAATCGCTGACTCAAAACCTGACGGTTAAAATGGACCCACGGGTAAGCAGCACGACTGCACAATTGAAGCAGCAGCACGATTTGTCGCTGGATTGTTACAAGGGTAAGCAAAAAGTGACCGAGTTGGAAGCAGCGGCCGCCAGTTTGCGCAAGCAAGTGGCACTGACGTTGCCGATGATCAAAAAAGGCCCACTCACTAACTCTTTGCAACAATTGGATCAAACCATTGCAAGCATCCAAAACAATGAATTGGGTCGCCTGAATCGGGCCTTTGGAGGCGTTTTCAGCGGATTGCAAGAGACCGATATGCCTGCTACTACCCAGGCTATCGCGGCTGCACAGGAGTCGAAGAGCAATCTTGAACAAGTCACCAAGAAATGGGATGCTCTGTACAAAGAGGTATTGCCGGGTATTAATGAGCAATTAAAGAAAATGAAATTGCAGGGGATTGAATAAGGCAGCCTAAATCACCAATTTGACATGATGTTTCGCGCAGATTTTACACAGATTAATTCGCAGATTTCACACAGATTTTTCCGTGAAAATCTGCGAATTAATCTGCGTCAAATCTGCGTGAACAAAAACTTCCAATAATAAGGCGTCATACTTAAGGTATCAATCCCAGCACCAAAACCAGCACCCACATCAAGCCAAAACTGATCAACAGGGAGATGTTGAGCAGGGTGCCAGCAATGCGCGAATCAAAGTTCATTTCATCGGAAAAAGGTAAAATGGTCATGCCCAGAGGCAGTAGCACGCAGATGATCAGCACGCTTTGCATGAGCGAGGGCGGGAGAAAAAAATACAGAATGGCCACCATCGATAAACCCACCACATAGCGGATGCTCAATACTTTGGAGATGGCCTTCAGTTGATTTTTATCCAGGTTGAAACTCAAATAAACGCCCATCAACAACAGTACCAGCGGTTTATTGCCCTTGGCCAATACATCCAAAGCATCGAATACCAGGGGTGGCATTGGAATCGACAAGGCATTGATGCTCAAACCCACAAACAAGCCCAAAAATGGAGGAAGACTGAAAACGCGCTTCAAAATGGCTTTCCAATCAAGACCCGCTGCGCTGCCACCCGATGCGAAAAAGCGCCCCAGGGGGTAAACTACGCCAAACGCAATCAGGGTATTGCCGATGTCGAACATTACCGCATACACCAGTGCTTCCTTGCCAAACAAGCCCTCAATAATGGGGAAACCAAACAAACCCACATTGGCGGTTCCTGCGCCCATGGTGAGTACGCCACGCAAGTCATTGGTGTAATTGGAAAACCAAAACCAGGCGATACTCAGCATGATCACGCAAAAGCCAATGCAAAACAAGGGGATCAAAAACAATCCTGGATCCAACTGCACTCGCGCCGTAGACACAATCATCAAGGCGGGAAAAGTGGTGTGCATCAGAAATCTGGAAATTGTCTTGCCGTCTTTTTCGGTAACAAAGTCATATTTTTTCAACAAAAACCCCAAAAGGATGATGCTGAGCGTGATGACAAAGACGTTGTTCGCTTGGGTCATGGTCGGTGCAGCTTGAGATTAGAGTTGTCCAAATGTCTTGAAGTGTCGATTTACAGCTCGATTTATTCCTTCGAATTTTGGGAGGTCAGCAATTTGGTGATTTAGATACTGATTCCATAAGTTTTCAAATTGTTTGGATTTTCGTTTCCATGTAGTCAAAAACTGGGTTGCTTGATGTCCTTTGTGTTGGGCTTTTGCAACAAACTCAAGCTTTAATAATTCTAAATCCAATTCTGTTTCTTCAAGTAAATACCAAATGTCATAAAGATCTCTGGGTTGAGTTCGACCCATCAAAGCAACTAATTTTTCTATCATAATTTCTTCAAGTGGATAACAGCGCAATAGGAATTGATCAGGCGGTAAATCTGGATAGTTCTTAAAAATAGGACGATCATGAGGGGGGTATAATAATTTTTCACCTCGGGTTATGTCCACTTTTACAGATTTGCTGTCAATTTTTCCACCAAGTGGGCCTAAGAAATAAATGTAAAAGGCTATACTGCCACTGATGTGAACCTCAAGCGGACTTAATTTGAGTTGTATTCCGGATTCTTCTTCAATCGCATTTATCGCTTCATTGAAACCATCAATAAGTTTTTCGTTGCTTATTGTATCTGGAACAAGTGTGAAATCCAAATCTTCAGAAAATCGATAATTAGCAAAATATACCATTTTCAAAACTGTGCCACCTTTAAAAACTAAACTGTTACGCAGCAACTCTATTTGTGAAATGCCCCAAAGCAGCCAATTGATGACGTAATCTTTTTCAATTTGCGTGTCATTGACTTTATTCTTGCCTGCAATGATTTGAATGTCTTTGGGTTTAAGCATCAGTTGAAGTTTACAGATAAGATGGTTTCTTCATCCAAATTTTGAATGATACCCCAACGACTCAGCATATGTCCTGATTTAGGCAAAGCAGTATCCAAGAGAACGTAGGTCTGAGAATGTTTAACCAGATCATTTAGTTCACGAGACAGCTCTGGTAGAATATCCAGTGTCTCTAATAAGTATCCTATCCTTCGGATTGCTCCATCTGAATCAAATAAACGGATGTACTCCAACAATTTCTCTTGATTTAAATCTTGGCGTGATTTGTACAATGCTCGGCCTAATTCAGAAATTCCTCCGGCGTATTGGGGCATAAATGCACAATCTATGAAGGTCTTTTCCAGATCGGAGCAATTTATTCTAAAGGTTCCTTCTTGCACCCATTTCTTAGTGATACCAAAGAAATGCTTAGAATTGTGGGCAATGAATTGAAACGGAATGCCATTGATGACCTGCAAAGTTGGCCGTAACGAACGACTAACTACCACTTGTTCACCTAAAGAGGGTTGTACTGTTTGGTCATGCAATGCAAGGGCACTGTAGTATCCAATATAATAAGGAGTATCTCTAGCCAAGTGATGAGCAACTACATGCCAGTTTGGAAAATAAGTTTCAGGATCCCGATCATAGGGGATGATGTGGTACAATCCATCTCGCAAACGCATGAGTAATCCCTTGCGAACCATATCACTCAATAGCCGACGTACAATTGGTTCATCATTTTTTTCCAAAATTTGTGTAGCATCAGAAATGCAAAAATACTCCATGTTTTTCATGTAAAGTCCTTGGAGCAGTAGTGCGGCGGATTTTCCAATGGTTTTGAGCACGTGTTGATTTTGTGTTTAAAAACGAAACAAAGTTACATCAAAATACAATATTTTTTTGTGTTTTTTTTGGCAATATTTTGAATTACTTCACCACCGAAACCATCACCTTCGACGCATTCGCCCCTGTTCGGTAAACCCGATGCTCTGCCTTCACGTAATCACTGGCCTTGGCCGTAAAGATATTCGGTACAAATTTTTGTGGGTTGCGGTCAATCACGGGAAACCAGGTGCTTTGTACCTGCACCATGATTTTGTGGCCTTTCTGGAAGGTATGATCCGATTGCAAGAGATCGACGTTGTATTCCACTACCTCGTTGGGTTTGACGGGCAATGGCGTTTCAAAACTTTTGCGGAAGCGACCTCTCAGCACGTCGGCAGTTACAATTTGCTGGTAGCCGCTCATTTTGAGGTTTTTTGCATCCAGGGCAGGATAGACATCGATCAGTTTCACGATCCAGTCGGCGTCAGAGGCGCTGGTGGAAGCAAAAAGATCGGCGATTACCTTGCCGGTGATGGTTACGTCATTTTCCAATACATCGGTTTCCCAACTCAACACATCGGGGCGGCCATCTACAAAACGTTGGTCTTCCGTCATCCAGGTAAACCAGCGTGAACCAGGGCCATAGGTCTGTTCGATGGGGCGGGTACGATAAGGAACGGGATTGGCGGGATCGGAGATGAAACTGTCGAAACCAGTGCTGGCTTTAGGTTGGTCAAAAGACAATTTTCCGTCGGCATGGAAATACAAGGCTTGTTGGATGGCTTGTTTTGTAGGCCATGAATCATACCGCTTCCACTGGTTGGAACCCGTTTGAAAAGTAATGGCTTCCGCAAATTTCCCGTCGCCCTTGCCTTTAAGGTGATAATTGAACCATCCGAGCTGGATTTCTTCGCGGAAAGTTTTGGAGGTTGGTGCGTCAAACTGCAAATTGCCCAAACTGCGTCCTTCTGAACGTGACCAACCACCGTGGTTCCATGGGCCGATCACAATGCAATTCAAGTTGTTTTTGTCCTGTTTTTCCAACAGTTCGTACATGAAAAGAGGGCCAGCAAAATCTTCCTGGTCAAACCATCCCGCCACGTGTTGGGTCGGAACGGTCAGCGGGCGATTGGCAAAGCGGGTGAACAAGGATTGTTTTTTCCAAAAATCATCGTAATTGGGATGATTGACGAAATTGTCCCAGGAAGGAATGGTATGCTTGAAATACTTGTCATTGACGTTGGACAATGGGCCCAGGCGCAAGTACCAATCGTAATTGTCGTAGGTATCAAAAGGAAACAAGGTGTCAATTTTACCCGCTTCCTCCATAAATGCGTAATCAAAGCCGTAGCTTAGGCGAAAAGCTCCGTTGTGGTGCATGTCGTCGTTGATGAACCAGTCGGCTGGGGTGGCTTGCTCGGAAATGGCCTTGAGTGCGGGGTGCGGATCGATGAGCGCCATCATGCTGGTCCAACCGCCATAAGAAATGCCAAATACGCCAACTTTGCCGTTGTTGTTGCCAATGTTTTTCAACAACCAATCAATGGTATCGTAGGTGTCGGTGCTTTCATCAATGCTGTTGGGCAACTTAGGATCGCGGGTCATGCGCAGCATTTCAAACTTGCCTTCAGACAAGTAGCGCCCCCGAATGTCTTGATCAACAAAAATGAAACCTTCTTTGGCGAGTTCTGGGTTCGAGCGCTCAGGATAAGGGGATTCGGCAACACCGTAGGGCGTTCGGCTCAACAAGAAGGGGAGTGGGTCTTTGCTGTTTTTGGGTATAAAAATTAAGGTGTTCAATTTGATGCCATCGCGCATGGGGATCATCACCATTTTTCTTTCGTATCGGGAGTCTGGTGCGGGTTCTTGGGCCTGGAGGGTGGTGCAGAAGACAATCAGCAATAGAAAGAGTGGGAAGAATGGTTTCATAGGTTTTATTTTTTGATGGCGATGATCAATTTGGTTTCGCATTGATTTTCCGAAAATCTGCACGAAACTAAAATACATTACTTACTCAGATTAAGCAGGCAGCTTCGCTGCTTTGATTTTCCACCACCTTAGGCACTTCAGACACCTAAGACCCACCTGAGAATCCGAGAACAGTATTCTTCATGTGACTCTTAGGTGTCTGAAGTGCCTAAGGTGGTGGAAAAATGTGAGTTACTTACTCAAATCCTTGATCCTTATGTTCCGAAACTTCAGCACCGAACCATGCCCCAAAAAGCCAATATGGCCTTTGTTGCGTTTTAGCCCGGGGTGGTCTTTGTGGTCCATGGTTCCCTTTCTGGAGGCCAGGTTCATGTCGCCTTCCAGGATTACCGTGCCATTCAGGGTGACCCGGATGAAGTCACCAATGACGTATACTTCTTCCTGGTTCCACTCACCAACGGGTTTGAGGAAGTCGCGTTTGGCAGGAATTACCCCATATACCGAACCGTGGTATTGATAAGGCTCCAACTTGGCATAAATTGGCGCGGTATTGTCCAGAATCTGGATTTCCTTGCCCACATATGCGGCGTCACCTTCCAATGGCGCGTGAATGCCCAATCCATTGTTGGCGCCAGGCGTCAATTGAAACTCAAAGCGGAAAGTGAAATCACTGAATTCTTTAGCGGTATACAAGTTGCCCCGGTTTTGAGCCGCAGTAGGGTAGATGGCAATGTTGTTGTCTTCAACTACGTAATCCGTTTTGTTGCCCACCCAGTTGTCGAGGTTTTTGCTGTTGAACAGGATTTCAAAACCTTGCTGGATCTCCTCTGCGGACAGTTCATAAGGTTTGCTCACTTCGAGGCTGGAAGGCGGCAGGGTAGCCAGGTAGGTCTCGATGTCGATGCGCTCGTATTGGCTATCCGGGCCACTCAGCGTGGTGCGGGCCCGTTCAAGCGCATTGCGTACGATGCTTCCAGTAAGGCCGGGTTTGGCGTCAGCGGTGGGCAAGGCAATTTGCATCACAGAGCGACTGGCCGCAGCGCTTAAATCGGGATTGTCTTGATAACGATTGACCGACATCAGGGCAGGCAGTCCCCGCAAACGGCCCATGCCACGAATTACTGCGGATTGGTCTTGCTTGGAGGTAACGGCCAGCATAGACTCTTGCAGCATGGCCAATTTTTCGTCGTCAGACCAGCTCGATTTGTTGATTTGGTTGATCAAGGCGCTGAATGCCCGATCGTGGTAAGCAGTTAAAGCGGCGTCCTGGCGAATGCCCAACAAGGTGCGGATGGCATCGCTGTTGTTCCAATTGCACAAGGCAGTAAAAGCAGCTTCTTTTTCTTTGCCGGTACCTTGAGTAAAGCTTGCCTTGGTTTTTTCAAGGGCACTTTTGTCTTCCATAAAGGCCAAAATAGGAATGATCTTGGTCTTGTCGCGCTGATACGCCTCTGTGATCAGACTGGTCGCATTGGCATCCAGGGCTGAAACAATGGCACTTTGAATTGATTTGATTTCTGCTTCTTTTTCAGTAGCAAAAAGCAGGTTCAACAGGTCTGGAATTTTTTTACCAGAAGAAAGATTGGACAGCGCTTGAAAGGCTGCGTTTTGCACCATTGGATCGGTAGATTTTGACAAAGCAGCTACCTCATCAAACTGATTGACTGCCCGGCGGTCGGACAATATCTGGATCAACGCGATTTTGGCTGCGCTAGATGCACTGCCTAATTTTGCCGCTAAAAGGTTGGTGTTGTCTTTGTCCACCAACTGCAGTAAGGCCAATTGGGCTGCTTTGATCTCCTTTTCATCGCTGGACTTGGTCAAATAACCCAGGATGGCTGGCGCAAATTTTTTGTTTTTGCTGCGGGCAATGGCATCGGCTGCCACCATTCGCACGGCAGAATTGGTGGAATTCAAGGCAGGCACCAATTGCGCTTCCAGGTAGGAATCCTCCGTTTGAGCCTTGGCCAACATGGCCAAAATATCTGCCTGTGCATCGCCTTTGGCCTTTTTGTAGGCCGCTTCCCATTGCATTTTTACGGCTGGATTCTGTAGGCTCAAGCTGGCAATTTTGAGGATTTCAAGGCGGTAGCCGTCGTCAAAACGGGTTTGCTCTGCGATCAACAGTTTTGCGGTAGCAGCAACATTGGCCCAGGCCAGACTTTTGAGGGCAGCCAGGCGGAAATGCTGTTGATCAGCTGCCAGCGTGCCTGCCAAAATAGCTTTGCTCAAGGTACCTACCAAAACGGTATTGCCTTTTTGGCGGATCTGGTGCAAATATTCTACCAAGGCGTTACCTGCCTCGGTGGGGTCATTTTTGAAACCTACCGCTTTGGCTTTTTCCAGCAGGGTATTGCTACCGCTGTTTTCGCCCATTAGCGCCAGCGTCCAGAGGGCTTGCTTTTGCAGTTCAATGTTTTTGTTGGCGGAAAAAGGCAGAATGGCTGCAATGGCGGGCTTGTACTTGAGTTCACCCAATGCTTCGATCAAACGATTTTGGACATTTGCTGGGGCACTTGGCAATGCTGCGGTCAGCGCTTGTTTGGCATCTGGGGTACCAATGGTAACCAAGGCTCCAATGGCTGGCGCAAACAAATCCGCGTCGGTAACGTAGGTGGTCAAAGGGGCAACGCTGGTATTGCTGCCAACCAAGCGGATGTTGCTGATGAAATAGGCTTTGGTCTCGGTGGTCTTGGCTTTGGACAGAGCTTGCACAAAGGCTTTTTCGATCAAGCCTTTGTCTTCTACTTTTTTGGCGTAGTGCGTGAGCAAAGAGACTGCATAGCGAGGGGCTACACCGCTGGCCTGGCCACTGGCTTGTACCTGCTCGGTGATGAGGTTGATGCCTTCTTCGCCAGTACGCATCAATTCAGCAAAACTGCGTTCGGCTTCGGGATTGCTGGTGCTGGGCAGGGTGGCCAGAACGTCAGCAATTTTGGTCTTGGTGCTGCGCTGGTCTTGAGCAGAAAGAGGGTGGAGATTGGTGAGGAAAAGGACGAGGATGGCAAGTGCTCCTAAATTTGTTGGATTTGCCCATGACTGAAGTCGTGGGGTGGGGGTATGGCGTGCCTGCCCACGACTGAAGTCGTGGGTTGCGGAAAGCGAAGATATATGTGCTTGCATGATTGATTTTTGGTTGGTGACTAAATTTTCCAAGGGCCGCGCATGGGCTGGTTGATCAAGCGGTTGGCGGCTTCATCGTTGATGAATTCCTGCTTGACTGGGTCAAAATTGAGGGAGCGTCCGAGTTGGAGCGCGATTTTCCCCATGTTGACTACCGTGCAGGAGCGGTGACCATTGAGTTCGTTGAGTCCGAATTTTTGGCGCGATACCACGGCCTCGCTGAAACTGGTCACCTGTGGAGCCGGATCGGGGAAGGTGTCAATGGCTTGCAAAATGTTTGGGATGGTGGATTTGAATCCACGGAAAATCTTGCCATTGGGCCCTTCGATGTAAGCGGCGTTGGTGTCTTTGTTTTCACCATCCAGGATAATTTTGCAACCATCGGCGTAGGTGAATTCAATTCTGCGCCAGGTACCTACTGCATCATCGTGCTGCTGTGGGCAATCAATATCTACCCGTACCGGACTGGTGTTGTCTTTGCCCAGGATGTACTGAACGGGGTCAATGTAATGCTGACCCATATCGCCCAATCCACCGCCATCGTAATCCCAATAGCCGCGGAAGGTGCCGTGTACGCGGTGCGGATGGTAAGGCTTATAGGGTGCAGGCCCGAGCCACATGTCGTAATCCAATTCGGCAGGTACTGGAGTGGGTTCGAGGTTGGTTTTTCCTACCCAGTAAAATTTCCAGTTGAAGCCCGTAAAACCGCTGATGGTCACGGTAAGCGGCCAGCCCAGAATGCCACTTTCTACCACTTTTTTGAGTGGTTTTACGGTGGTGTTCATGCCGTAAAAATTATCGGTAAAACGAAACCAGGTGTTCAGGCGAAACATGCGTCCGTACTGCTCCATGGCTTCGATTACCCGCTTGCCTTCACCAATGGTTCGGGTCATGGGTTTTTCACACCATACATCTTTACCTGCTTGGGCAGCCATCACCGACATTACGCCGTGCCAGTGGGGAGGGGTGGCGATGTGTACAATATCGATATCGGGTTGGGCCAATAATTCCCGGAAATCGGAGTATCCTCTGGCTTGTCCTCCAGACAAATCAATGGCTTGCTTGAGGTGATTTTTGTCCACATCGCAAACCGCCAACAGTTTGGTGCCTTCGTAGCCAAAGTGGCCGCGGCCCATACCCCCTACGCCGATGATGCCCTTGGTCAGGGTATCGCTAGGGGCTAAAAATCCTTTTCCTCCCAGTACGTGGCGAGGCACGATGGCGAATGCGCCCAAAGCCAAAGCTGAATTTTTGATAAAATTCCGGCGAGAATGGCTGATCGTGTTTTTCTTTTGATTCATGCTTGATCTTTTAAGGTTAGGGAAATATAGGCATGATTTGGCAAATTCAAGTTGAAAATGCAACGATGGAATTGAAATTCACATCTAAACAACAAAAAGCCAAGCCAAGCAATGTTTCATAAGTAAATAGCATTAATTTTATGCCCAAATTGGCAAGCATGAAGATAGATGCTTCGGTTTAATTTTTTCACCAAAGACTGACAAATCCTTATTGTTATGTTGAGTAAACTGGAAATCGTTCGAAAATTTTGGGATCATTTTGATCAGGCTAACTTCAAAGCAGCGTCTTCCTTAATGCATGAGCACGCCATTGTTTGGGAACCCAACACGCGAGAAGTATTCCGTTCCCGAGATGCGTTTATCCACATGCATGAAGCCAACCCTCTGCCCTGGCGCATAGAAGAAATCGACATGTTATCGGAGATGAAAGAAGGAATTATTGTCACGGTGGTGAAGGCTTACTCTGATCAAACTCCTGAAAATTACTTTATTACGTCCTTCTTTACCTTTGCTGGAGAGTCAAAGATAATCGAGATTATTGAGTATTGGGGAAAAAACAATGAGATTCCGGTATGGCGCAAAGGTCAAAACTTTTCTGAAAAATATTAACACCAATCGACATTTTTTACCAAAATGTAAGCCCTATTCAAAATTAACTGGCATGAAAAAAATCAGCACAATCATGGTTTTGCTTGCATTGTATTTTTTTTCATGCAAACCTGAAAACCAGTCCAACCCTCCATCCCAAAGCAGAAAAAATAAAAACATTGCTGCTGAACTGCTTCAATTGGAAAACAATAGAAACAACGCCATCAATACTTTGGATTCAAATCGCTTGAAAGAAATGGTTATCCCTGATTTCGTGCTTACCACTGTTTATGGAGAATTGAAAAACGTTGGAGAAATTATTAAAAGTTTGCAAACAAATTACCTTAAAGGCTCGACTGAAAAGCATTATACAAAATCAACTCAAGTAAATATTTACAACAATGGAAAAATTGCGATTTTGCGTGGTATTTATGCGATTGAAAAACATGAAAAAAACGGAGTCATCGTGTTCAATTCGCGTTATACCGATACCTATGCCAAAATCAACGGCTTTTGGCTACTGGTAGCTTCACATCAAAGCAGGTTGAAGCGGAGAAATGGGAATGCCAATTGGTAATTATATTCTAATCAAGTAACTAGATGAGTTTTAAATAAATGTGTTGAAAAGAATGTTCAAAAATCCTGAGTAAGCCTCTAAAGAAAGGAGATGTTAAAATAGAAGATCTCAAAATAAAATAGATTTTGCTTGCATTAAATATAGAATAGAATTATCTTTACCAAAATTTTAGAAATGGCAAAACTAGATTTATCTGTGTTAGACATTAGATCGTTGATAGACGCGTATACATCCGATCTAAGAAAGCTTGATTATCAAGCTCATGCAATCAAAGCGAATATTGATGCTTTGGAAGACTTGTTGGGAAAAACCGCTTCTGCTAGAGACAAAAAAGAAAGCAGCAAGATCGAAAGCCCAGCAAAAAAACAAAAAGCTATACTTGAAACCGCTTCGGTTAATGGTGAATCAACAGCGAAACAATCCAAAGTTAAGGAAGAAAAAGGCCCCAAAAAAGGACCTGGTCGCCCAAGACTCATTCCGCTGGAGGACATTAAAGTTGAACCCTTTCAAAAAGTTGAAAAACCCAAAAAAGTTAAAGAACCTAAAGCGGCAAAAGCTAAAAAAGAAGCTGGTGCAGGCAATGGAAAGCGCGGGCGCATTCCTGGTTTTAACAAATGGGAAGAAGGTATTTTGAGCGTATTAAGAGACGCCAACAGACCGTTAAAAAATGATGATTTCATGCCTATCATGAAAGCCATCGCCGAACGCGACAATGTTCAGGAAGGTCCAGCTCAACTCAAAGTTCGCCTGAATCAGGCATTGGTAAAATTGGGCAACAAACTTGGCCTATTGGACAAACAAAACTTTGATGGCAAAGGCTATTTGTACAGCTTGAAGTAAATGACACGATTTGAGGGTTAAAAAACAAGATGACCCTCTGTTCTTTTAACCCTCTTCCTTCCCTGTCACTTGACCTCGACCCGTTTTTCCCTCTCAGATATCACTTCCCCAATTGGTTCCAGCCCTAAACCCAGTTGAGCGGCAAAATTTTTAAAGGTATTTTCCTGACTGGCTGATACAGCAACCAGTAGGCCTCCCGAGGTTTGTGGATCGCACAATATATTGCGCTGCAAGTCGGTTAGGGTAGTCATTTTATGTCCGTAACTTTCGAAGTTTCGGTTGGTGCCGCCTGGCACACAGCCCTGAGACAGGTAATAATTGATGGCTTCGGAATCCAAAAGGGGCACCTTGTCCAATTCTACAACCGCACTGGCATTGGAAGCTTCGCACATTTCGATCAAATGTCCCATCAATCCAAATCCGGTTACATCGGTCATCGCTTCTACATAAGGTAGCGTTGCAAAAGCTGCACCTGCGTCATTGAGCTTCAACATGGAGTTGCGCGCCAGAAGGGCATGGTCTTCTTGAAGGAGTCCTTTCTTTTGAGCGGTGGTCAAGATGCCAACCCCTAGAGGCTTGGTCAAAAATAACTTACAGCCCACCGAAGCACCTCCATTGCGTTTGAGATGCGCAATGTTTACTCTGCCTGTAACTGCCAGTCCAAAAATAGGCTCCGGACTGTCAATACTGTGGCCTCCTGCCAATGGGATGCCTGCCGCCAGACAAGCTTTACGGCTGCCTTCTACCACCTGATTGGCAACCTCGGCGGGCAAGGTATTGATTGGCCAACCTAGTATGGCAATGGCGAGGAGAGGCGTTCCGCCCATGGCGTAAATGTCGCTGATGGCATTGATCGAAGCGATTTGACCAAAATCCTGGGCATCATCAACAATGGGCATAAAAAAATCGGTGGTGGAGATGATGGCGGTTCCATCGCCCAGATCCATTACGGCTGCGTCATCGCGCTCTTCATTGCCGACCAGAAGTGCTGGGAAATGAATTTTTTCACCCGCTTGTTTCAGGATTTTATCGAGTACACTGGGTGAAATTTTACACCCACAGCCTGCTCCGTGGCTGTATTGCGTTAGTTTATAGTTGCTTGTCATTGGCAAATTGAATCAATTGATGGGCCCGTTCGGTAATAGAATCTGTTTCTACTGGAAACGCCCAGGTGGTTTGAAAGTTGCATTTCAAGTTGGCGTGCAAATAGGATTTGTCGTAGTACCGCAAGGCAATTTCAGCAGCAGTAGCAAAGTCATCTGCGGCCAATGCAGCTAGGGCTAACTTGACATTGCCGCCACCCAAACGGGGTTCGATGGCTACAAATGCATGGATCAGTGCCGATTTTTCAAAACTGGCATATCCTTCAACCAAAAATGCTACCCGTTTTTCGAGAGGGATTACCAAGTCTACCATTGGTGCAACCCGGAATTGATCCCAAAATCCTTGAGGCATAAAAACCCGACCGATGCCTCGACTTTCGTTTTCGACCCAAACCCTGCGTTGCGGATCGATTTGGGTAAATGTCTCGTAGAGGTTGTTTTCGTACTGCTCCCCGGTGGGCTGAGGTGCTTCACCTAGGTCGCCAAATGCAGAACCCTTGTGGTGCGCCAGCATTTCGAGGTCGATGATTTGTTCGCCCTGTGCAGCCAATTCGTGCAGGGTTTTGGTTTTGGCGCTGCCCGTCGCACCGCCCAGCACCAGAATTTTGAGCTGGCGTTGTACAAATTCCTGGTGGATGAGCTGTCGGTATGCTTTGTATCCATCTTGTAGGACAACTACGTCCATGCCCGAAAAAGACAAGAGCCAGGATAGGCTGCCACTGCGCTGGCCACCGCGCCAACAATGCACCACCACTTTTCCCCGAGGGGCGAGCAAGCGGGCTTGTTTGACGTAATCGGGCATACGCGCTCCGGCGTATTCCAATCCTTTGATGAATGCCTTGTCGGAGCTTTGTTGCTTGTACAAAGTGCCAACCACTACCCGTTCTTCATCCGAAAACAAAGGGAGATTGTAGGCGCCAGGGATATGCCCATTGGCGTATTCAGCCGGGGTGCGCACATCGAGTAAAACACGATCTTGTAAAACCGCTTGAAGATTATCTGCCGTAATTCGTTGCATTTAGATCCATTCTTTCCCTTTGTCGCTCAGCCATTTCAGGGTTTGTTCTTCGGGAGATCCCGGTTCGGGGTGGTGATTGTATACCCAATTGGCGGTGGGAGGCAAACTCATCAGGATGGATTCGGTTCGACCATCGGTATCTAGGCCGAATTTGGTTCCTTTGTCCCATACCAGATTGAATTCTACATAGCGGCCACGCCGGAGGTATTGCCAATTTTTTTCCCGCTCGCTAAAAGGGGTGTTTTTGTGTTTGTGCAGTAAAGGAATGTAAGTAGGGCAAAACGTTTCGCCCACTGCGCGCACAAAAGCAAAGGTTTCTGCTTTGCTGTTTTCCTCGCAGCCAGCGAGTTGATCAAAAAATATTCCCCCAATTCCACGGGTTTCCCCACGGTGTTTGATGTAGAAATACTTATCGGCCCAAGCTTTGAAAGTTGGGTAATGGTCATGATGGTGCTGATCGCAAGTGGTTTTCAAAGCCTGGTGGAAAAAGGCTGCGTCTTCGGTGAATATGTAATGAGGCGTAAGGTCAATACCGCCGCCAAACCACCAATGTCCACCGTCGGTTTCAAAGTAACGGACATTCATGTGGATAATGGGAGTATAAGGATTGCTTGGATGCAAAACGATGGATACTCCGGTAGCAAAGAAGTCGGCTGAATCCAGTTTCAATGCCTGGGCTATTTTTTCGGGCAATGCACCGTGCACCGCAGAAAAATTCACGCCCCCTTTTTCGATGTGTTGCCCAATAATGACCCTACTCCGGCCACCACCGCCACCTGCGCGTTCCCAGGCATCTTCTTGAAAGCGCCCCATTCCGTCGGCAGTTTCCAATTGCTGACAGATATCGTCCTGTAAATCTTTGAAATATTCAGTAATGGAAACACGATCGACGCTCGGCGCAGAAAAAGTTTTCATTTATTGTCTCTTTAGTAAAGCAGAAAAATTAACTTCCCGATTTTGGCTTTTGAATAAGGAGTCGAACGGTTCATTTCAAGTGAGCTTCCTATTCAAAAGCCTCTGAAAAAATCGGGAAGTAATTTTTTGCGTCAAATTTAATTGCTAGAGGAATTGCAAAGGAAACGTATTTTTCCTACTTTTTTACTGCTTTTGATTACTTTCATTCCTTTACTAAAATACTATACCTTATGCAAGCACTGGCCGATACTGAACTCATCATTACCCCCAAAGGAAGAATTTACCACTTGGATCTGCATCCTGATGAACTGGCCGATACGGTCATTACCGTGGGAGACCCAGCAAGAGTGGCCGCGATTACCAAGCATTTTGATTCGATCGAATCTCAGGCAGCACACCGCGAATTTGTGACCCATACCGGCTGGGTAGGCAAGCAGCGGATCACGGTTTTGTCAACAGGCATTGGCCCAGACAATATCGACATCTGCCTCAATGAATTGGATGCATTGGCCAATATCGATTTTACAACCCGCATTCCCCAAACCAATCTCCGGCAACTCAACATCATCCGATTAGGTACTTCTGGGGCTTTGCAACACGACATTGAGCCTGGGACTTTGATCTTGTCTCGATATGGATTAGGGCTGGATAACCTGATGCATTTTTACCATTATCAACCCAATCCCGCGGAACTGGGACTGATGGCTGAGGTGCAACACCTGGAAACCAAAGTGGAAAAATTCCCGGTATCGCCTTATGCCTGCGAAGGAAGTGCTGAATTGGCAGAGCAATTGGGAGAGGGCATGGAGCAAGGCATCACGATCACTTGTCCGGGCTTTTATGCGCCACAAGCCCGGAGTTTGCGCGCACCTATATTGATGAGCATCGCCACGCTGGATGCCTGGAGCAGACTCAGTTACAATGGCATTCGCCTGACCAATTTCGAGATGGAAACGTCGGCTATCTTCGGATTGGCGAGTTTGCTGGGGCATCGGGCTATTTCCTGCAATGTGATTTTGGGCAATCGACTCAATGGGAAATTCACAGATGATCCGGGAAGGGTGGTGGAAAGAATGATCGAGGTGATGTTGCCGAGGATCGCGGGGTTGATGGGATAAGCTTCCAATTCCCAAAGCGACATTAATAGGAGAACGGATAACCCGGATGAGGGCGGATTTAAACGGATTTCAGGGGCTTTTCATTTTGGAATATTCTTTTTATTGTTGAAAAAGACTTTCCTGGCAAATTCAGGCTCCTTTCCAAGATTCAACAAAAGGCCAACTTCAATAGCGCTAGCTTTGAGATAGTTCTGTAATTGTCGTTTGTGAGAAGTGTTGATGCACTCAACCGATTTTAATTCTAAAATAACAACATCATTAACAATCATATCCGTGTAGTATTCACCAACTTCTTTGCCCTTATAATAGACAGGGCATCTTTGTTGAGGGATTACCTGATGGCTTCTTTCCCTCAATTCTAAAAATAGGGCATTCTGGTACACTTTTTCTAAAAAACCGTGTCCCAACTCATTGTAGACTTCATAAAAGGCATCCAGAATATCCTCTGTTAATTCTTTATGCAACAACATGTTAGTGTGTGATTAAAATCCGTTCAAATCCGCCCTAATCCGGGTTATCCGTTCTCCTGTTTATGTCGCTTTAGTAATTAGTGGTTTGCTTTTTCAACAAATTTCGCCATAATCCTGAAAACCTCTAAAAAACAACCAATATCCAGGTACTCCGCCCGAACATTGGTTGTTTTTTTCTTTTCATTATCTCGCCACTACCTGCACCCACATCCCCTTAGTGTTCGCACTAATCGAGTTGTCGTACATAGCGGCGCAAGACACTGCTGGCAAATAATACCGCCCTGGATATGCCGCACTCAAACGCACCCGGAAAGTTTTGTTTTGGCTCTCTGGCAAGTCGAAGAACGTATTCACCCGATCATCGCGAATGTCCTGGTAATCAAAGGCCGATTGAGAAGTGCTTTCCACTTCCGTCATGCGGCTGTTGATGATTTCCCAACCTGAGGGGAAGGTTTGATTCAAGGCCAGTTCCTGATAAGGTACAGGTCTAGAATTCGGGTGTACGACCCGCACTTCGGCAATAAAATCGGTGCCTTGCGCCAAATTGGCCGGATCGATTGCTTTGCCGCTCATATCGGTGTAAGTCACTACAATTTTCAAGTCATTGGCCTGTGCGGATTCCTGCCCGGCAATAGGCTGACCGCGCTGTACCACCCGGACAAACAGCTTGGCTTTGCTGGTATTTTTCAGGGTCAGGTTGCTGTTGCTTGCCGTGGGGAGGTTGATTTGCATCACCACATTTTTGGAATTGGCGGAGGTACTTTGGCCACCATTTACCGCGTAGCTGAAGCTAAAGGCTTGTGTAGCCTTGTCATCTCCGAGGTATTTGGAAATGGCCATCAGGGTGTACGATATGGTTTGGGTGGAATACCAACTCGTGCTGCTCAAGCCTTTGGAGAGGTATTGCACCAGTGCACCAGCTTTCTTCATTTCCTTGAGTAAAACCAAAGTTTCGAGAATCATGGCCCGGTCGCGCATGCCCGAACCGTAGGTGTAGCTCATCTCGGTATAATCAGCCACTTCGGTAGGTTTGTCTTGTACCAGTTCTTTGGCCACTTCCGGTTTGCCAGCCAGGGCATAAGCTGCGGCAAGGCGCCAACGTGCACTCAGGTTGATTTTAGCATTTTCGCGCAAGCGGTTCATTGAAGCCATGTCGGGGTCTCCTGCCAGAGCAAGCGTGTATAAGCGGTATGCCTGGTTCAATTCGTGGCCTTCCATGCTCCAGAAACCCAGTGCGGGCAATTTGGAGTCCCACATGCGGGCTACTTTTTTCTGGAATTTCATCCAGTCTTTCAGTAGGTTATTGGGTACATCGTAGCCTTTGTTTTTGGCTTCCAGCAGGAAATGTCCGGTGTAACTGGTCGACCAATGATCAGGCGTGCCGTTGCCGGGCCAGTAAGTGAAGCCACCTTCGTTGGTTTGGAAGTTTTTGATGCGCTCGATGGCATATTTGATGTTGGTGGCTACTTCTTTTTGGCGTTTGTCGTCCAGTTCCAGCATATTGCCCACAAACAACTGTGGGAAAGCCGCTGAAGCGGTTTGTTCAATACAGCCGTAAGGGTAGGAGAGGAGGTAACCCAGGCGCTCGCCCAGGTTCAGCGGTGGCACATTGGATACTTCCAACACGGTGCTGCGCGTACCTGCCGTACCAAATACATCCATTGCTTGTTCCCACGATTTGCCCACTTCTACAACCTCACTGAAAACTTTGGTTTGGAAGGGGTTGGGATTGCGCACATCGATTTCAATTTCTTCAGAAGAGGATGCGCCGCCACCAGTGGCCACGATTTTGAACTTGGCGATGCCCACTTTATCTTTCACCTTGATTTTGAAACCGGTGATCTGGTCAGTATTGTTTCTACTGAAACTCATGTCTTGGTTGCCATCTTCGATGCTCACCAAGCCGCTGCTTTCCGTCACTTTCACCTGTACGTTGTTGATCTTTGCATCGGTCACAAAAACATTGACGGGCAGTTCAAACTGATCGCCAGGAGAAATCATCCGGGGCAGGGTAGAGCGCACCATCAGTGGATTGCGCACTGGGATACTCTTTTCGGCAGCGCCATAGGCATTGTCTTTAGCAGCTACCACCATGATGCGGACTGCGCCGATGTAATTGGGTATTTTGATCTGGTGCTTGTTGCTGCGGCCACTGGCCAGTAGAAATGGGCCCATGGTGACCACCATCGGCTTGAAGCGGTTGGCGGTATTGTTCAAAGCACTTGGATCCACAGCTCCATCGCCGCCAATGCTGAGGATACTTTCCAGCTCGCCGGCAAATGCACCCAGCACTTTGTCGTAAATGTCCCAGGTTTGAATACCCAGGGCTTCGCGGGCATAAAAAGCATCGTGTGGATTGGGTGTTTTGAAACGGGTCAATCCCAGCAAACCTTCGTCAACAATGGCCAAAGAGTAAGCCATGGCTTTGCCCGCCTTTTCTCCAACTTCAACACTGACCGTGGTTTCTGGTCGGAATTCAGCAGGCGCAGTGATGGTTGGTGTAAGGATGGTTTCAGCATCTTCGACTTGGATTGGGGCGATGCCGTAAAGGCGGATGGGCAAGTCGTTGGCCACTTGTCCGTGTGGCTGAATGAGGGCCACGTTGGCGTATACGGTGGGCGACATGTCTGGAGTGGTCTTAAAGGTGATCTTGTTTTCGCCTTCGACGGATTTTGTCCAGAAAGTCTTGATGATCTTGGTGCCTGTTTCGAGCGAGACCAGTACCCGACCACCTTTTCCGCCAGGGATGGTCAAGGTGACGTTTTCACCAACATTGTATTTTTCTTTGTCCGCTTGGAAACTCAGCATGGCTGCGGCTTCGCGGAAACTGTCGTCTTCGTCATCGCCTTCGTACCAAGGGGTACCGATGTAGATGAATCCTCCTGTGCAGTGGCCACTTTCGGCATCACATACCCGAATCATGTAACGGCCCCAGGTGGTGGTTTTGAAATTCCAGGAAGCTTCACCTTTGGCATTGGTGCTTACTGCCGCGGTTTGAACCGCACCAACGTGCTCGCCAGAGTTGTAGTTGGCTTCGTTTTCCTGGTACTGATCCCACCACCAGCGCCATTCTACTTTGTACAAACCGATGGAGAGGCGGCGACCGCTGACGGGTTTGCCATTTTTGTCGACGTCTACGAAGCGAATGGCATTGGACTTGCCGACTTCAAATTGTGGGCTACCGTATTTGTTGCGCGGAATTTCAATCCCGGCATAGGTATCGTAAGGAGAATATTTGACAGAAACATTGTCGGTACTAAAATCGCCGCCTTTTTCAAACACCCGGGTTTGGAAGGATGCGGTCAGCATTCCAGGAGCAAGTTCTTCTTCCAGGAGGGTGGCGCTGATGTTGGCTTTGCCTTCGCCATCCAAAACGTTGTCGAAAATGATGCGCGGTTCGGTTTTGGTCAGTTTGCGGGCTGGATCATCGAAGTTGTAGCTGGGGTACTTGGGGAAACTGGTGTTGGCTTCGCGCAATTGGACTTCAACTACTGCTTTCAAACCGCTGGCGGGTGATCCCGTCAACCAATCCGCCGATAAGCGGGCATTCATTTTGCCTCCTTCGGCCTGCAATTCTTTTTCACTGCCCGTATTCAAATCAACCCGAATGCGGTTAGGTTTAACCGTTTCAATTTTGAGGATTTTTTCAAAAATAGCTCCGCCTGCTTTGACTTTTACCCGCCAGTTGCCCGTTGGTGCGTCGGGATGCGTAGCAAAATACAGCGGATAAATGCCTCCGACTGTTTTGGAAGTGGTTCTTTTTTCTTGCAATTGCCCCCGTGCATTGAACAATTCCATGGTGATGGGATAGCTCTCAGGCAGGCGTTTTTCGCGGTCTTCAATCATGAAATTGAGAAATACCGAATCGCCAGGCCGCCAAACGCCCCGCTCGCCATACAAGAATCCTTTCAGCCCTTTTTGGGTTACTGAACCATTGACGTCGAATTTGCTCAAGGATAGTGATTCCCCTTCTTCCAGGCGAAGGTAACCCCGCTGGCCATTGTGGGTGACGATGGCCACAAAAGGGCTGCCTTTGTAAGCCACATCAGCGATGCCATCGCCGTTGCTGCTGCCTTTACCAATGGGCTGATTCTGACGGTCAAACACTTCCACCTGTGCGCCGGAGATTGGGTCAGTATTGCGTAAGTCGGTTACGATGACCATCAGCTTGCGGTTGCCGCCTTTTTTAGCGATTAAGCCCAAATTGGAAGAAATGACGTTGCGCTGTACAAAATGATCTGAGTTGTAGTATTCTTTGGAACAAGGGTCACTTCGTTTGTCGTAATCGTATTCTTCAAAATAACCATCGTATCCATAGTAATGATCCATGATGCTTTCCAGTGGCTCGTCTTCGTCTTCACCCGCTTTAGAGAAAGGATCAGCGCTAAGGCTGGCGTCTGCACTTTGACTGGCCATGCAAGAAATGGCCGAATATTCTGGGCGAAAACCGATGCGTACCTGATAGATGGCTTGCTCGTCGGCTTTGATCAATTTACTCAAGTCGATGGCATAACGTGACCAACGTCCTGCTTTGGCATTGGGACTCAACATTTGGAGGTTGACTTTTTGTTGCAGCACGATGCGACCCACTTTGTAAAGGTCGTATTCGCCGTCGATGGGGTTGTCTTGCAGAAATTGCAGGATGTTGTTGTTGAAAATTTTCAACACTTCGATGTCTACCGACTTGAGGCCAACCGATTCAAAGGGGAACATCAGTCCTTCGGAGTTGGGTAAGATTACCCCTTTGCCCACCAGGCGAACGCCGGGTTTGATTTCTTCAAAATTGACATCCCAAACGGTTGTTTCGGTAAAGGTGCTGCTTTTGGTATTTTCGATACCCGTTAAAATGCGTACGCGAAAGTTGCCGTTCAGGTTTTGGTCAGGGTATACCCGTACCACGTTGTCTTCAATGATGTATTTGAGTGTCCCCTCGTAATCATCGATGGTAATCAAACCATCCAGGTTTTGAGCTTTATTCAATGGATCAGAAAATACGATGCGGATGTATTGTTCCGGAATTTGTACGGCATCCGCGTCCATGACACTGAAATTGCCTATGGCCGGAATTTTATAATCTTCTGTTTTGTTGGTCTTTACTCCAATCGAGCTGCCATCGTAGGCCAATTTCACTTCAGAAGGCTGTTTGCCCCGGTTGACTGGTTTTACGGTAAAGTAGTGTACAAGTTGATCGTTGGAGTGTTGCCACTGCACATTGAGTTTTTCGCCTTCTTGTTTGGCGTTGACGATTTCTTCAACTTCTTTGTTTTCAGCCACATCGGCAGTATAAACCGCACCTTTTAAGCTCTGCTTGGAGTAATCGGTGTTGCTGGCGGAGCGCATTCCTTCGAGGTCGATTTGGTAGTGCTGCTCGCGGGTGTGGAATTGAAATGTAAAATTAGCGTTGTCTCCCTTGGCATCCTGGATGACTTGTTTTACATTTACGGAAACATCATAGGTTGTACCAGAAGCCAGATCCTGGTTGGGGTCGAAACGCAGGGTATTGGCGTCTTCCCAGGTGAGCTTGCCTTTTATGTTGGGTGAAAGCGAGAGTACCGCAGGTGCTTCTTTGCCGATTTCGGTGCTATTGGCAATACTTTGAGCAAAACGAACGCGCACCGGATCACTTTTGGAAATTACCCCGGACGTGTAGGCGTACACAAAGGGGTTTTCAGCGGAAAGGGTAGTCAGGTCGTGGTTTTTTCGACAACCCGTACTCAAAAGGGCAAGAAAAAGAACTACAGTCGTTGTCCCGAGTACAAGTGGGCGCAGAGTTTTGGCGTTAAACATTGACATGGTGTGCAGTTAAAATGGTTTTTCAGGATTGATTTTTGAAACTATTGACACGAAAACTCGTTCAATTTAAGCTCATATACGGGCTTTTACAATGAAAGGTTACATATTTATTTTCCTGTAAGTTAATCTAAAAAAATCTCAGTATGGAATTTGTTTTATTGCCGCAATTTCCGCTGCAGATTGTCGTATACCCAAACGAAAATCTGAACCTACATATTTTTGAACCCAGGTATCGTCAATTGATTGCAGAAAGTGAAGAAAAGGGAGTCACCTTTGGCATTCCCACTTTTCTCAACCAGCGTGTAATGCCCTTTGGCACTGAAATCCAGCTCCTCAACGTTGAAAAGCGGCATGATGGCGGGGAAATGGACATCAAGACGAAAGGTATTGGTGTGTACCATATGGAGCAATTTATCAATCCTGTGCCTGGAAAATTGTATGCCGGAGCAACCATCCGAAGAATTGAAACAGACCAGGAATACGACTGGGGCTTGAACGAAAAAATTCTGGGTTTTTTATTGGAACTATTTGATTTGTTGGACATTGACAAATCCCTGCCCGAGGGGCCTAGTGATTTTATTTCGTTTGATGTGGCTCATCATGCCGGTCTATCCATTGATCAGGAATACGAATTGTTGATTTTGCCTACCGAAAAAGAAAGGCAAGCGCTGCTGCTCGAACACCTGGAACAGTTTTTACCAATGGTCAAAGAAATGCGGAATCTGCAGCAAAGGGCGTTGCTGAATGGTCATTTTAAAGACCTCAAACCGCTCTTGTAAATTTTTGCGCTGCTCAAAACTAGCAAAATGTCTAATTGTTTTTTTACTCAGACGATCTTTTCTTGCTGTTTAGATGCAAACAAAGAAATAAAAAAAGCGAGAACCCAAAAAAAATCCAGATTTTGAGGGTCATAAATCGCAAGACATGATCGCAAAATCAACCATCAACTGCGCCAAATTAATTTTGGTCGCGCTGTGCCTCATTGCAGGCATTGCTTCTCTGAGTGCCCAAGTGGGACTCAAACCCATTAAAGGCGCCAAAGTTTACTTCAATGGCAGCCGTAAGTCGCTGGACAAAAACTGGACATACTGGAATGGTCCTCGCTTGGCGGCAACCTTGCCCATCAAATGGACCATAGAAAAAGATCCTGTAGATGCAGGTACAGCAGTCAACAGCAATGACCCTACGGCTGCGGGAGGAAAATACGGTTCTGCTGATATCGTAACCCAAAAAGCATTTCGGGACTTCCGCCTGCATGTCGAATTTTTTATTTCTGCGAAAGGTGGAAACAGCGGAGTTTACCTCCAAAACCGCTACGAAATTCAAGTACTGGACGGAGATTCTACCTCTCATGGTATGGCCGCAGTGATCAATGAAACCAAATCACCTTACTATGCGTACAATGGGGTAAGCAAGTGGAATGCGTACGACATTAACTTCCGTGCTGCCCGGTTTATAGATGGCAAACTGACCGAAAAGGCGTTGGTTACGGTTTATTTCAATGGCAAAAAAGTACACGTGAATCAGCGCATCCAACAAGTATGGGGAGGACCCAACTCGGGAATTGACGGTGGCAACGATGGCGGCAAGGGCATCACCGATGTACCCGGTGGCCTGAAATTACAAGCGGAAGGACACAACGTGCTGTACCGCAATATCTGGATTAAGGAATTGGACATCAAAGAACCGAACACGGATTTCTAAGAGCATGTCTAAAGACAAATGGTATGTAGAGGCGTGATGCTTCGCGTCTCTACATACCAGGTTTTACCCCCTTCATGGATTTTAAATAGCCATAAATTTCTTCAAATTCCTCGCTGGAAAGATTTCCAATGGCAGGCATTTTGGCGCTGTAGCGGTAAGATTGCGGATTGCGCAGAAAATTCCAGATGTCTTCTTTTTGCCAATATTCAGTGATGCTTTTGGGGTAATTGAATTCAGGCCCCATCACGCCACCTACCTTATTGATGGAATGGCATTTCATGCAATGGAGTTGAAACAAATTAAAGCCCTTTTGTGCGGCTTTGTTGTGCATAGGGTAGGCATCGGCAAAATCTTCGATAAAAGAGGCAATGCGGATTTCGGCAAGTCCAAACGGCCAGGCAAAAGTATCGTCGGTTTTTCCAGTCCCTTGCCAAACCAGGTAAAATGGCCTGAACTTGGCAGCCAGCGAATCTGCCCAATCTTTTCCGGCAGCGGACTGATCCAGGTCTTGTACTGCTATGTACCCATCATTGTTTAGCACTTTACTCAGGCTCATATTCGGAGCGTATCCATCCGTACAGGTAAAAGTGATGCGCAAGTTGCTGGTGTCCTTAATGTTTTTGACCAAGGGCTTCAGAATTGCAGCCAATGAATAGGCTTTGAAGCGCTTTTTTCGTTTGAAAAAATGATCGTAGGAAATGGTGATCAGGGTATCTGGTGGAAATTTACCGGCATTTAGCAAATCTTCCAAATCCACTTCAAGGGGTTTGAAATCAGCGTTAACCAAGACCGTTGATGAATCTGCATTGGATGTGCAGGACGCAAACCAGAACGCGAACATTAAGAACAGGAACAAATAACGCATATGACTTAGGTTTTAATTGCTAGCCTTTCTTTATCCCCATCTCATTCGCTTTTTCCATCATCAAGGCATACGCAGCCTCATACTGATTCGGGATTAAACCGTCCAGAATGGCTTCACGCACAAAATTTTTGATTTCGCCTACTTCTTTGGATGGGCCAATGCCAAAAGCTTCCATGATGACCTCTCCGGTGATGGGCGGCTGCCAGTTGCGCAAATGGTCGCGTTCCTCTACTTCTTGCAGTCGCTGGCGGACCAATTCGTAGTTTTCGAGGTAGCGTTTTACTTTTTCCGGATTTTTGGAAGTAATGTCTGCTTCACAGAGCAGCATCAGGTCTTCCTGCTCGTCTCCTGCATCTACCAACAGACGGCGCATGGCTGAGTCGGTTATTTCTTCTTTGGTCAAGCTGATGGGGCGCAGATGCAGGCGTACCATTTTCTGCACGAACTTCATTTTGTGATCCATCGGCAAGCGAAAACGCCGGAAAATGACAGGTACCATGTTGGCGCCCATCACTTCATGTCCATGAAATGTCCAGCCTTGTTCTGGTTGAAAACGCTTGGTGGGTGGCTTGGCGATATCGTGCAGGATGGCCGACCAACGCAGCCACAGGTTGTCAGATTTTTTGCACAGGTTGTCGAGCACTTGCAGGGTGTGGTAAAAATTGTCCTTGTGTGCGCGTCCATTGCGGATTTCTACCCCGTGCAATGCCGTCATCTCCGGGAAAATGATGTGCAGCAATCCTGAATCGAACAACAATTTGAAACCAACCGAGGGCTTGGAGGTTTGGATGATTTTATTGAGCTCGGTGGCAATTCTTTCGGCAGAGATGATTTTGATGCGCTCCTTGTAAGTGCCAATGGCTGCAAAAGTCTCCGGTTCGATTTCAAAATCGAGTTGTGTGGCAAATCGAATGGCGCGCATCATGCGCAAAGGATCGTCCGAGAAGGTTTTGCCAGGATCAAGAGGGGTACGGATGATTTTGCGTTCCAAATCACCCAGGCCATCAAAAGGATCGATAATGGAACCAAAATCCAGTTCATTGAGACTGACTGCCAGCGCATTGATGGTGAAATCCCGCCGATTTTGATCGTCTTCCAGGCTGCCATTTTCAACTGCTGGTTTGCGGGAATCGTGGCGATACGATTCTTTGCGGGCACCAACGAATTCTAATTCAATGTCGCGGTGTTTGATCATGGCCGTACCAAAACGTTGAAATACCGTAATGCGCGGCACCGGGTGCAATTCTCCTGCCACTTGTTGCGCCAGATCAATGCCGCTGCCCACACATACGATGTCGATGTCTTTGGATGCTCTGGCCAATAGCCGATCCCGGACGTAACCGCCCACTACATAAGCAGGAACCTGCATTTTTGTAGCTGCCTGGCTGACAATTTCCAGGATCTTGCGTTCGGTATCTTGAATCTTAAAAACCACTAAATATCAGGTTATTATGCCGATTCGAATTCGCTTTGATTTCTGATGGTGCAGAAAAAAATTAAACCAATTCAATGGCCTCGACAGCGCTGTATTGCTCTTCCATGCAATCGAGTATTTCAAAAAGAACAGATTGCGTTTCTTCAGTGACCAACTTGCCACGGAATTCCTTGATTCCAGGAAAACCTCGGAAATAGTTGGTGTAATGCCGACGCATTTCCACTACGCCTAATTTTGGCCCCTTCCAATCGATGGAGTGCTGCAAATGCTGACGCACGGCATCCACCCGCTCGTGAATATCTGGCGGGGGAAGCAATTCTCCGGTAGCGAAGTAATGCTTGATTTCCCGAAAAATCCAGGGGTAGCCAATGCTTGCCCGACCGATCATGATGCCATCTACGCCATAGCGGTCTCGGTATTCTTTGGCTTTCTGGGGCGTATCGACGTCCCCGTTGCCAAAAATGGGAATGTGGATGCGGGGATTGTTTTTCACCTTGGCGATCCAACTCCAATCAGCATCACCCTTGTACATTTGCATCCGAGTCCGGGCGTGAATGGAAAGCGCCTTGATGCCAATGTCCTGTAGGCGTTCGGCTACTTCTTCGATGAAAATCATGTTGGAATCCCAACCCAAACGGGTTTTTACCGTTACCGGCAAAGAAGTTGATTTCACTACGGCTTCGGTCAGCTCTACCATTTTTTTGACATCCCGCAGAATGCCTGCTCCGGCCATTTTGCAAACCACCTTTTGAACGGGGCAACCGTAGTTGATGTCCAACACTTCGGGTTGAGCGGCTTCTACAATTTCGGCAGCCCTCATCATAGAATCGAGTTCCGCTCCGAATATTTGTACCCCAATCGGGCGTTCGTAGTCGTAGATGTCCAGTTTTTGCAAACTCTTGGTGGCATCGCGAATCAAGCCCTCTACCGAAATGAACTCGGTATACATCATATCCGCACCTTGCTTTTTGCACAAAGCCCGGAAGGGAGGATCACTCACATCTTCCATTGGTGCCAGCAGCAATGGAAACTCACCTAATTCTATATGCTCAATTTTTACCATATCCCTTTGCGCATTAATGGAACAAAAATAGATTGAATTAACCATTTGCGTTCCAAAAAAATTCCAAATTGAAGAATTTATTCGGCTTTTTACTTAAAATCATGTTAATTCTGGTTCGAATAAACACAAGGGTCTGTACTTTTGTGTTTTGTGGCTTTGGGGAGAAATTCAAATGAAGGAATGTATAACCCGAAAAACCATTTCAAACAACAGAATTCGTCATGCAGACAAAGTTGGTTATTGTTGCTTTTTTAATTTTCGTGGGCTTGAGCTGTTCTCCGTATCGGCAAAAAGATTTGATCGGCGACTGGCAAGCCATTTCGATCACCCAGGAAGGGGATACCTTGAAAATTGATCCAAAAATTGTCAAATTTACCTTCAACAAAGACGAAGGATATACTTTCAGAAGTACCCTCAATTACCAGGAGTCGGGGACATATTACATCATCAACAAGCAATTGTTTACGATGGATACACTCAACCGGGCTTCTACCGAAAAAATAGTTGAAATATTGCAGCTGAGTCCAGATTCCATGAATCTCAAGATGAATGACGCAGGTAAAGAGCGGTTGATGAAATTGAAAAAAGTGCATTAAAATTAAATACTTAGTAGTGGGACAAAAATGAATACTTATTTTTTTGTCGCCCCTTAATGCATTCGGTCACCCCGTAAGTCCAGGTTTTCTAAAATTTCGGCTTCTTTGCGCAGGTATTCTTGCCAACGTTGTTTGACCTTTTCTTCATCGTTGTAACGCTTGGCCAAATCGATGAACAAACGGTAATGACCTGCTTCAGAGACCATAAATTTGTAGTAGAAATCCCGCAGGCTTTCATCTGAAATGTGCAGTGAAAGTAGTCGAAAACGCTCACAACTGCGGGCTTCGATCAGGGCACAGGTCAATAACTTTTCCAGGAGGCGATCTTCTCTGGTGCCGCTGCTGTTTTTCTGGAAAGCCAATAATCCATTGACATACTCATCTTTGCGTTGGCGGCCGAGTTTGAGCCCTCGCTTGTCCAGCTCATTAAGAACCAAGCGGAAATGGCCCCATTCCTCAGTTACGATTGGCGCTACTTCTCGTACCAGATCTTCTTTGTCATGAAATCCCTGGATCAAGGAAATACAGGAAGTAGCTGCTTTTTGTTCGCAATAAGCGTGGTCGGTCAGAATTTCTGCCAAATCCATCTCCGCAAGATTGACCCAACGAGGATCAGTTGGTAGTTTCAGCCCTAACATTCGTACGGTGTAGAGCTCTTTTGAATCCTGGTCCATAAAATATGGTTACATCAAGTCAAATAATTCAATAAATCGGGCTCAACTCAGCAATAATCCATCCTTCATTTCCAGCCTGCGGTCACTCATTGCAGCCAGCTCTTCGTTGTGGGTAACGATGATGAAAGTTTGTTGAAAATCTTTCCGCAAATTAAAAATCAGTTGATGCAAATCCTGGGAAGATGCAGAATCGAGGTTTCCGGAAGGTTCATCAGCAAAAATAACCGCTGGTTGATTCATCAGTGCACGGGCTACCGCCACCCGTTGTTGTTCGCCGCCCGAAAGCTGAGCTGGTTTGTGGGTAGTGCGTGCCGCCAGTCCCAGGTAATCCAGCAATTCGTTGGCTCTTTTTTTGGCTACGCCATCGCTGGTACCATTGATGTAGGCCGGGATGCAAACATTTTCCAGGGCGGTAAATTCTGGCAACAGGTGATGAAACTGAAAAATAAACCCCAGGTTTTTGCTGCGAAAATCGGCCAGTTTTTTTTGATTTAACCTGGATATTTCTTCTCCCGCAATGTGAATCTGGCCACTATCGGCAGCGTCCAGGGTTCCTAAAATGTGCAACAGGGTGCTCTTGCCTGCGCCAGATTTACCAACAATGGAAACAACCTCTGCTTGTTCAACATGCAGATCAACTCCTTTCAGCACAGTCAGCTTGCCGTATAATTTTTGAATTTGTTTTGCTACAATCATGCGGGTAAAATTAAGCAAAAAGGAATTGGAGCAAATGAAAAAAATTAAGCCAGTGGAAAAAGATTATTTGAGGTAATCCAGAAATTCTCTTCTCATCTCTGCATTTTCGAAACATCCACTGTATTCCAGGGTCAAAGTAGTGCTTTCGTCGTGTTGAATACCCCGGTGACTGACGCACATGTGCTTTGCATCTACCACAATAATGACGTCTGTTGTATCGAGGGCTTCTTGCAATGCCAGCAAAATTTGCTTGGTCATACGTTCCTGCACTTGGGGCCGACGGGCATAATAATCCACGATGCGGTTTAATTTGGAGAGGCCAATTACTTTGCCACTGGACACGTAACCCACATGAGCTTTGCCTGTAATGGGCAAAAAATGGTGCTCACAGAATGTTTTGACCGTTATGTTTTTTTCAACCAGCATCCGGTTGTAGTCGAAGCTGTTTTCGAAAGCTGAAATTTCTGGTTTGTTGGCCGGATTCAAACCCTGGAAAATTTCCTGAACAAACATCTTGGCCACTCGTTTGGGCGTGTCTTGCAAACTATCATCGGTCAGATCCATTCCCAAGGTATCCATGATTGCAGCAAAATGATGCGCAATAATTTCCATCTTCTCTTTGTCATGCATCTCGAAAGCATCAGGTCGCAAAGGAGTTTCTATTCCTGAACTGCTATGGTTGTCTCCCATGATTTGAGCTTTTTGACTCAAGATCAAATCGAGAGAATTCTCAGTAGTCACCATACTGGATTGTGGTTTTTTTTCGTGCATTTTGACGCGCTTACCAACTAAAGTAACGGTGTTGCTCTTATTGTGGTTTAACATGGTAAGTTATGTCAATTTGGATGAGAAAAACAATTATCGGCAACTTAACAAACCTAAATCCATTTTGGTTTGAGAAAGCACAAAATAAAAACAAATCGAAGGCTCAATTTACTTGGTACAGTCTGTTATTTGTACGTAAGGAGTGTAAGTCCAATTTTATGCGGTTTTTTTTCTAATTTCAAATTCGTCTATCGACATAACTTATTGATTCAGTGTAAAGTATTTATTTTCAATTTAAATTGAAAATATTGAAAGTTTTGGTTGACTCACAAGTTGTTTAGACTTAACTTTGCTTAGTTTTAAATCCAAACTTAGATAAATTAGACTTATTATGGATGCTAACCTTCCCATTTTGCCCGATCACCCCAGAGTGGTGATTATTGGCGGCGGCTTCGCCGGATTGGCTTTGGCAAAAAAACTGCGCAAGCAACCCATTCAAGTGGTGATGCTGGATCGCAACAACTACTACACCTTTCAACCCTTGCTGTATCAAGTCGCTACTGGTGGTCTCGAGCCCGATAGCATAGCATATCCTCTGCGCAAAATTTTTCAGGGCAATCCAAAATTTTCATTTCGCATGACCGATGTACTGCGCATCAATCCTGAAGAAAAACAAGTTGAAACCTCTATTGGTACCATCAGCTATGACCACTTGGTGGTCGCTACGGGTAGCCAAACCAATTTCTTTAATTTTGCAGATCAGGAAGAGCACATGATGGGGCTTAAATCAGTACCTGAAGCCCTGAATTTGCGCAGCTATATCCTTCAAAATTTTGAGAAAGCAACAACTTCCGCCAACCACCAAACCCAGGATTCCTTGATCAATATTGCCATTGTGGGTGGCGGCCCAACGGGGGTAGAGTTGGCGGGTGCGCTGGGAGAAATGAAGAAATTCGTTTTCCCCAAAGATTATCCAGACCTGGATATGAACAGAATGCGCATCGTTTTATTGGAAGCTGCGCCAAAACTGTTGGGTGGAATGAGTGAAAAGGCCAGTTCAAGGGCCTTGAAAGACTTGCAGGATATGGGGGTAGAAGTGCAACTGAATGCCAAAGTTTCATTTTACGATGGCGCAGTTTTAATTACGGAAGACGGCTTTAAATTGCCAACTGAAACCCTGATTTGGGCTGCTGGAGTAAAAGGACAATTTCCAGAAGGCATTGCCAGTGAAAAAATTGTAGGCGGCAATCGCATTCAGGTAGATGGATACAACCGTGTCAATGGATACGATGGATTGTATGTATTGGGAGATGCTGCGGCGATGATTACCCCTGAAACGCCCCGGGGTTACCCCATGATGGCTCCTGTAGCCATTCAGCAAGGCCAACAATTGGGGGTGAATCTTATTCGTACCCGCAAAGGTCAGGCTTGGAAACCCTTCAAGTATTTTGACAAAGGAACCATGGCAACCATTGGCCGAAATCGGGCGGTGGTCAACTTTTTAGGTCAAACTTTTCATGGCCTGATCGCCTGGTTGATGTGGATGTTTGTACACATCATGTATTTGGTTGGTTTCCGCAATAAGGTGGCTACTTTGATGGGCTGGGTATACAATTATTTGACTTACGACCGAGCTTTGCGCTTGATTATCCGTCCTTTTGCTAAAAATATCCGCATTGAAAACTACGATAAGATTCAATAACTAGGTTTTTAGTTTGAAAAAATCTTGGAGAAGAAGGGGCTTCTCCAAGATTTTGGCGTTGATTTTTAATGAGAATATATCAATTGGGTTACCTTTGCTGCTCTCAACAAATATTTATTCAACCAAGTTGAACAAACAGTGAAAGAACAACAGCACAAGGTTACCTTTGGTAGCCTCATTGTAACCCTAGGAATTGTTTACGGTGATATTGGGACTTCTCCTCTTTATGTTTTCAATGCCATCGCCGGGACGGATATTCTCACCAAAGAACTCATTTACGGCGGCTTGTCTTTGATTTTTTGGACACTCACCCTCCAAGCCACTTTCAAATACATCTTTATTACTTTGAATGCCGACAACAATGGGGAAGGTGGGATTTTTGCTTTGTACTCGTTGGTCAGAAGGCGTGCCCCCAAATGGACGATTTATGTAGCCATGATTGGGTGCGCAGCGTTGATTGCCGATGGCATGATTACGCCAGCGATCTCGTTAACCTCTGCCCTGGAAATTGCCGAAAAATCAATTCCCAAGCTTCCGATTGTGCCGGGAGTGATCACGATTTTGGTGGCCATTTTTATGTTTCAGCAGTTTGGCACCGATACGATTGGTAAATTTTTTGGCCCTTTGATGTTGGTTTGGTTTACCATGCTCACGGTTCTTGGAATAGGCTCTATAACTCATCACCCCGAAATATTTTTTGCCTTTAACCCTTATTATGCAGTAAAACTCTTTCAGCACCACCACAATGCCTGGTGGGTAGTTGGCGCCGTTTTTCTTTGCGTAACAGGGGCAGAAGCCTTGTACTCTGACTTGGGTCATGTAGGTAAGCGGAACGTACAAATTTCCTGGATTTTCGTCAAAACAGCCTTAATGCTCAATTATCTTGGGCAAGGTGCCTGGATGATGGGGCATATTGGCCACAAGCTGCCCTCCAATCCCTTTGGCGGCTTGATGCCAGATTGGTTTGCGCCTTTTGGTTCGGCCATTTCTACAATTGCGGCAATTATTGCCAGTCAGGCTTTGATTACGGGATCATTCTCCCTGATTCACGAGGCCATTCGCATCAAAACCTGGTTTAGAATTGTGGTATACCACCCATCGCGGCACCGTTCGCAGATGTACATTCCATTTGTCAACTGGTTGCTTTTTTCAGGGTGTTTGGCTGTGGTATTGTATTTCAAGAGTTCATCCAGAATGGAAGCTGCGTATGGTATTGCCATCACCATTGCCATGTTGAGTACTACCATTTTGTTGTTCTTTTATCTCAAAAGCCGCAAGGCCATGCCTACGGCAGCCATATACATTCTGATCTTTTTGTTCATCATGATTGAAGGAACCTTCTTTGTGGCCAATGCTCAAAAAATCGCCCATGGTGCTGGCTTTGCCTTGATTTTGGGAGGGTTGTTCTTCTTGGTCATGTTTACGGTGTACAATGCCAAGTTGCTTACCAAGCAAAAGCGCAACGTGATCATGTTGGCCAAAGCTTTGCTTACAATACGGGCGGTTAGTCGGGATGAAACCATCCCGCTTTATGCGTCTCACCTGGTATTTTTGACTTCTACGCGTAAAAAAGACCTGATCGAAGAAGCCATACCCCAATCCATCTACACTGGCCAACCCAAGCGGGCGGATGTATACTGGTTGCTTCACTTTTCGGAAGAAGATGAACCGTATACCAATTACTACAAGTTTACAGAAATTGAAGCGGGGCTGATGTATCGTCTTGATTTCCACTTGGGTTACAAAATTCACCCGGATGTAAGCGAGTTCTTCCCAAGGGCAGTGAATGAACTGGCCGCTCAGGGCAAAATTGAATTAAAAAACCATTACCCTACCTTGCAAGAGTACGAAGTCGGACCTGACTTCCGCTTTGTATTGTTGGATACGGCGTTCCTGATTTCACCGGTGATGCCAATCCGCGAGCAACTTTTGTTGAAAGGATATTTGTTGCTGAAAAAGATCGGCGTGTCTTCAGAATCTTACTTTGTATTGGAACCCGGTAGCTGGGTCAAAGAGCAAGTCATTGTGAATGACTAAGTTAATTTGGTGATGGGCTGTCCAGAACATCAGTCCATTACCAAATTATTTGATGATTACTTCTTCGAGGTATTCTTCCCCAAGCTCTTCATTAAGCATTTTGCGGATTTTTTCACGGCCGTAAAAAAGTTCCTGACACAGGGAGGGAGAATCAATGAGGAGATAAAGCTTGCGGCGGATCACCCGCACTTGGGTGGTGTGTTTGGCAATGCTTGGCCCCATCAAGCTGCTCCAGGCTGCTTTGATTTGCGCTTCACTGATGCCTTGCTTGAGGCGGTATTGGTTTACCAACTCCAACAAAGCTTCCTTCAATGTTTTTTCATCGTATTTTGACATGCTACGAAATTAACGCTATTTTTGATTTCTTTCAACCCAAAATTCTACTTTCACCATGCAAGCAATTACGGTTTTTTGTGGGGCAAATACAGGCACAGATCCTATTTATACCCAAGTAGCCCGTCAAATGGGGCATTTGTTGGCTGAAGAGGGCATTGCTTTGGTTTATGGAGGGGGTAAAGTAGGACTGATGGGCGTAATCGCCGATGCAGTATTGGAAAAAGGAGGTAAGGTGATCGGTGTAATTCCCCATTTTTTGGCTCAAAAAGAAGTGGAGCATACCGGAGTAACCGAGATGCATTATTCTGAGACCATGCATGAGCGAAAAATGAAAATGTTTGAGATTTCGGATGGTGCAATTGCCATGCCGGGGGGCTTTGGTACCTTGGATGAATTGTTTGAACTCTGCACCTGGGCTCAGCTAGGGCTACACGGAAAACCTTTGTGCATCCTCAATGCCAACGGCTTCTACGATGGACTCTTGCAGTTTTTGGATCGTTTGGTGGCAGATGGATTTCTTAAGTCAGAAAATCGAGGCATAATCGTGGATGCCAATCAACCAACAGACGCATTAGCGAAAATGCGCGCATACACACCAGTTTCCGTTCCAAAATGGATCACCAAAGAAGAAATTTAGCAACACAAAAAACCGGGCAGTAATTTTTTGCCTCAGACTTAAACGACAGGTGTTGCCAATTCTGCTAACCAGTGCTTGATGTAAGCCCCATCGGGATCATAGCGTTTTGCCTGAGTTTCGATGTTGAAATAACGATCTTCCCGAGGGTCGGAACCAACCCCGGCGATGTAATTCCAGTTGCCCCAATTGCTGCAAACATCGTAGTCAATCAGTATGGACTCAAAGTATTCTGCACCCATTTGCCAGTTGAGGTTCAGGTCTTTGGATAAATAGCTGGCCACATTTTGCCGTCCGCGGTTCGACATAAAGCCGGTATTTTTCAATTCCAGCATATTGGCATCAATGAAGGGGATGCCGGTTTTTCCTGCTGTCCAACGCTCCAATAGTTCAGCATTTTCAACCCATTTTGGATCAATCTGACCACGGGTGCCTCCTTTCTGAAAAATTTTATTGCCGTATTTTTTACCCATGAAGCGGAAAAAATCGCGCCAGAGCAATTCAAAGAACAACCAGTAGGTCGATTCATTGGCACCGCGTTCCTTTTCGTATTTTTTCAGTTCGTGGTAAACCATTTTGGGTGAAATACAACCTTGCGACAGCCAGGGACTGAGCTTGGAAGAGTAATCTCCGCCGAGCATTCCATTGCGGCTTTCTTTGTAGTCTTTAATAAAATTGGTTTCCCAGAGGTAATACTGCACGCGTTTGAGTCCTTCAGTTTCTCCGCCTTTAAAATTCAATGCTGCGCGGGGATCAGGCTCAAAATGTTGGTGTCCTAAATCTTCCAAGGTGGGTATTTCCCCTGGCTCGAGGTCGATAGAAAGTGGATTAAAGGTTTGGATTGGCCGAGGCAAAGGGTCTCGTACTGGAACGATGCGTTCTACTTCTTTGCGAAACTGGGTGAATACATCGGGCGTATGCTGAATCGGGAAAGGCAAATCCGCAGTGTAGTACAGCATTTTGCCCCGATTGTAACGCATTTCCTGGCCGATGCTCCACAATTTTTGCTCCAGCGTGTCCTGGACACGTGCTTCTTCCTGGGTGCGTTCGCGATTGCAAAAGATCCAACTGGATTTGGTGGCTTCAGCCAGGTCAAACAGCACCTCTTCTGCGTTGCCCACCAGAATGATCAAGTCGCTATTGAGTTTGCGCAATGACTGTCGCAAATCGGCTACACTCTCCAGGATAAACTTGGTGCGGTATTTTCCAGTTTTGGGAAAACCAAAAGAGGTATTCCCTTTGAACAGACGGTCTTCGAAAACAAAAACCGGAATCACTTCATAGGCATTGCGCATTGCATCTTGCAGTGCTTCGTTGTCGTGCAAGCGCAAATCCATGCGAAACCACACGATTGCTTTTCTCTTCATGGTTAAAAAGGTTGAGGAGGACACAAAATCCGATATCATAACAAAAGCACCTAGCTGTAGTTTAGGGTAAAATGTATTTTTTTCCAAAAAGTCAATTCCTCTAACGAAATTTGTAGCGTTGGAGAAATTTGAAATTCCAACAAGAGCGTTATGTTGAAAGGTTTTCAGGAATATTTAACCAGGTTGGTTGGGGATTTGCCCAGCAATTATCGGTTCTTGCTTGCGGTGAGTGGAGGAAAGGATTCTGTCGTATTGAGCGATTTATTTTATTGTTCAGGAATACCCTTTGCGATGGCACACGTCAATTTTCAATTGCGTGGGATCGATTCTGATGGGGATGAGACCTTTGTAAGGGCATTTGCAAGACGCTGCGAAGTCGAGAGTTTTTGTACCGCCCTGGATACAAAAGCTTACGCGACAGCGCATCAATTGTCTACCCAAATGGCGGCCCGAACCTTCCGATATACCTGGCTGGAACAAATCAGGGCCGAGCATGGATTTGACTACATCGTCACGGCTCATCACCTCAATGATACTGTTGAGACCATCTTGTACAATCTGGCCAAAGGCAGCGGCATTAAAGGCATTCTGGGCATTCCGGCTATCAATGGCTACGTGATTCGCCCCATGTTGTTTGCTACCCGCCAAACGATTGATGGCTACTATCTAAAAGCGGAATTGGTGCACCGGGAAGATTCCAGCAATGCCCAGGTGGGGTATGCCCGCAATTGGATCCGCTATGAAGTGGTACCTGCGCTGCAAAAATTGAATCCTTCCCTGGAATTGACGATCAACCGCAATTTGGTGTACTGGCAGCAAATGAATGCCTGGTTTGAACTGGAAGCTGCCAGGATTCGTGCCGAAATCTGGCAAACCCGAGAGCAAAGGCATGTTGTTTCTCTTGATTCTATCCGCAAGCACCCAGCACTATTGACCTTGTTGTTTCATTGGTTGCAGCCTTTTGGGTATGTTGCTGATCAGGTTGCTGATCTTTGTGAGGCAGTATTGGAGCAAAAGCAAGGCAAGCTTTTTTTTAGTAAAACCCACCAGGCACTTCTTCACCAAGGCACTTTGATCATTGAGCTTCAAACGCCCCGGGATGATACGGTTATGATTTGGCCAGCAGGTCAGTCAAGCCTGTCGCTGGACGGACATAAAATAATTTTTTCTACCCATGCTGAAAGCCCTCAGATTCTGCCCAATCAACCCGATATTGCCTGGCTAGATGCTGATGCTTTGCAATTCCCTTTGCAGCTGCGCCACTGGCATGCTGGCGACTACTTTTACCCCCTTGGAATGGCTGGAAAGCCTAAGAAAGTGCAGGATTATTTCACCGATGAAAAGATCGACCGCTTCGCCAAAGACCGCATTTGGTTGCTCATAAATGGCAACGGAATGATCATTTGGGTAGTGGGTTTTCGCATCGATGATCGCTTCAAAATCCAGGAAAACACCACCCGTTTTGCCTTGTTGCAGGTTTACTCCTTGATGCATTTCTGATCAGAATAGCCTATTTTTGGAGAGTAATTAAAAATTAACCTACCGATTATGAGACAGCTCATCTACTTATTTTGCTTTTTGGGACTTGCAACTGCGGTCACTGCTCAGACTCAAAACATTGTAGTTCCCAAAACCCAGCGTGGGGTAGTAACCAAACTCGCTGCTACCTGGTGTCCATTTTGTGGGGGGCAAGCATGGGAAACTTACAAAAAAATGGTGAGTGATCTGAGCCCCAAATCATTGGTTATGGTGGTACATCGCAGCGCCTCAAGTCGTTTGTATAGCGCTACCGCCGAAAAAATCCTGGGTGGATATGATCCGGTTTTCTACCAACCCTATTTCTTTTTTAATACCAAGGTGGTGGGTGAAGGTGACGCTGCGACGGGTACCGAAATGAAAAAACAGGTAGACAATGCATCAGCGCTTGCTAATCCCACTGCACAAACAGGACTACAGGTACGTTACAATGCCTCTAATCGCGAGCTGGAAGTGATGGCGAAAACCGAGTTTTTCAAAACCGCATCTGGTGAATTTTCCACAGGGATCTATCTCATCGAAAAATCGGTAATCGCAGCACAGGCCAACCGCACCAATGCCGAAAATCACCTCAACGTACTGCGTACGCATTTTGGAACCAATGAATTTGGTTTTGAAATTGGCCAGGGCACAATGATGAGCGGTTTTTTTAAAGTAACCTCCACCAAGCTTACTTTGCCCAGCACCATCAAACTCGAAAACACCATTGTTGCCAGCATCATTTGGCAAAAAGACGGCAACGTTTATTCGATGGTCAATTCCAACTGGATTGATGTGGCCGGATCTTTGACTACGGTGAGCATACAGGAAGATCAGGAATTGAAAGCTGGTTTTACAATTTTGCCCAACATCATTTTAGATAAAGGTTTGCTGGAATTCAACTTGCCCAAATCGGGTCAACAGGTTTCGGTACAGGCGTACAATTTGCAGGGGCAATTGGTATCGACGCTGTATCAAGGCAATTTGCCTGCGGGCAATCACCAGTTTCCAATAAATCGCGCACAACTTACCAGTAAAGGACTTTACTTTGTCCGCTTGCTGGTTGATGGTCAGTTTGCTACTCGCAAAGTGATCGCAGAATAATCGTATCTTGGGATCCCAGATGTGTTTCAAACCTGAAAACATCTGGGATTCAAATCGGAATGAATGTTGAATTTTTTATCCTTCGTGGATGCGCTGCAAATCAAAACTCAGGATCAAAAGCGCTTTATTTTTGATCCTATCCGCAAAAAATGGCTGGTTTTGCAACCAGAGGAATTTGTTCGGCAATTGATGGTGCAGTACCTGCTCCAGGAAAAAGGCTACAACCGCAATCGCATCGCCATTGAAAGGGGAATTAAAGTAAATGGCCTCGCCAAACGCTGCGATATCCTGGTTTTTGACCAAGACTTACAACCTTATATTCTAATTGAATGCAAAGCCCCCGAAATTTCCCTCAGCGCCGATGTTTTTCACCAAATGGCCGTTTACAACATGCAATTGCATGTCCCTTACCTGATGATGAGCAATGGAACCTCATCTTACATTGGCAAAATTGATGTCGAAAATCAACAATATACTCTTCTGGAAGACTTGCCATAACGCCCTTCACTGCATACCTTTGCTCCATTGTAGTGGGGCAAAAATAAGTGTTCATTTTTCTTGAGCCATAAGATTCGATAAGACACTTGAAATGAACCGTTTTCTTATCGAATCCTATGGCAAAATGAACACTTATTTTTTTATCGCCCCTTAATTATCATTGGCGAAAACAAGCCTAACCAAAATGACCAAAGAAACCATCCTGATTACCGGTGCCGGTGGACAGATCGGCTCGGTATTGTCTACAACGCTTCGACAAGCCTACGGGGCGAATGCGGTATTGGCCACCGACATCCGTAGTGCCGAACTTGGCGAAGGCCCATTTGAGTTGCTCGATGTACTCAATGGCAATCGGCTGCACGAGTTGGTAAAACGCTACCGGGTTACGCAAATTTACCACCTGGCGGCCATCTTGTCGGCACGCGGAGAACAGAACCCCAAAATCGCTTGGGACATCAACATGAACAGCCTGTTCAATGTGTTGGATGTGGCGAAAGAGCACCAATTGAAAGTCTTTTTCCCTAGTTCCATCGCGGCTTTCGGGCCCAATACGCCCAAACAGAATACGCCACAGGATACCATCACCCAGCCCAGTACGGTGTATGGAATCAGCAAAGCTGCTGGTGAAAACTGGTGCCAATACTACCACCTCAAATACGGCCTCGATGTGCGCTCGGTGCGTTTCCCCGGGATCATTGGATATCAATCTCTTCCCGGTGGCGGCACTACAGATTACGCCGTAGACATTTACCACAAAGCGGCATTGGGTGACAGCTTTACTTGCTTCCTGGAGCCGGATACCCGCCTGCCCATGCTTTATATGGATGATGCCATTCAGGGCGTGCTGCAATTGATGAATGCACCTGCGGAAACCCTCACGGTGCGCACCAGTTACAATTTGGCGGGAATTTCCTTCACGCCTGCTGAAATTGCTGGGGAGATCCAGCAGCATGTACCTGGTTTTAGCATCAATTATCAACCTGATTTCCGTCAGGTCATCGCCGATTCCTGGCCACAAAGCATCGATGATCAAATTGCCCGGAGGGACTGGGAATGGAAACCCAAGTTTGATTTGTCTTTGATGACCCAGGACATGCTCAGTCATTTGCAAGAAATGTATTTGGCGGAAATGCTGAAACATTGAGCCTCATTTTGCCGTTTCAATCTTTTCTTGTCTACTTTAAAGCCATCACATGTACACCATTAAAAACGCCTTAGAACAAGAACTGCAAGACCTGCGCGAAGCTGGTCTATTCAAATCCGAACGCATCATTGCAAGCCCTCAAGGCGCAGAAATTGCGCTGGCCAGTGGTAAAGAAGTAATGAATTTTTGTGCCAACAATTACCTGGGTTTGTCGGCTCATCCTGCAGTGATTGAAGCCGCCAAGGAAGCCATTGAGACCCATGGTTTTGGGATGTCTTCGGTGCGCTTCATTTGTGGTACTCAAGACATTCACAAAACATTGGAAGAAAAAATTTCGGACTTCCTGGGCTTGGAAGATACCATCTTATACGCTGCCGCTTTTGATGCCAACGGTGGGTTGTTCGAGCCGTTGTTGGGTGCAGAAGACGCCATCATTTCAGACGAACTGAACCATGCTTCTATCATCGATGGCATTCGTTTGTGCAAAGCGCAACGCCATCGTTACAAGCACAACGACCTGGCTGACCTGGAAGCAAAATTGCAGGATTGCGCTGGCGCACGTCGCATTTTAATCTGCACCGATGGCTGTTTTTCTATGGATGGCACGATTGCTCAATTGGACAAAATCTGTGATTTGGCAGAGCAACACAACGCCATGGTCATGATTGATGAATGCCACGCTACCGGATTCCTGGGCAAAACGGGCCGGGGTACCCACGAATTCCGCAACGTGATGGGGCGGGTCGACATCATAACGGGCACTTTGGGCAAGGCCCTTGGCGGGGCATCCGGAGGTTTTACCTCGGCCAAAAAAGAAATCGTGGAGGTATTGCGGCAACGTTCCCGGCCTTACTTGTTTTCAAATACGCTAGCGCCATCCATTGTGGGTGCATCCATCAAAGTACTGGAGTTGCTGAGCGAGACGACGACTTTAAGGGATAAACTGGAGATCAATACCCAGTTTTTCCGCTCTGCCATGACTGCTGCGGGATTTGACATCTTGCCTGGCGAGCACCCCATTGTACCGATCATGCTGTACGACGCCAAATTGGCACAACAATTTGCGGCCCGTCTTCTGGAAGAAGGTATTTATGTGATCGGCTTTTTCTTTCCGGTGGTTCCACAAGGCAAAGCCCGCATTCGGGTGCAACTTTCTGCTGCTCATGAGATTGAGCACCTGGAAAAAGCAGTCGCGGCCTTCACGAGTGTGGGATATGAATTGGGGGTGCTGAAGTAGTGGAAAGCTTCGCTGCTTTTTTAATTCCACCACCTAAGACACCGGAGACTCACCTGAGTCAAAATATACCTATCTTAGGTGAAAACTTAGGTGTCTTAGGTGGTGGAATAAAAGCAGCGGAGCTGCAAAAAACAAAGTCGACCTACCACAAATCCCCCAACAACGCTTTTGCCTTCTCTAAATCCTCAGGAGTATCCACTCCAATGATGGCACGATCCGTGATGGCTACATGTATTGACTTGCCGTGGTAAAGCCACCGGAGCTGCTCCAGGGCTTCCAGTTTTTCCAAACCAGCAATGGGTAAGGGGGCGATTTCCAACAAAGTAGACCGCAAATAACCATATAAACCGATGTGCCGAAAATGACAAGCCTGCGCCAACCATTCTGCTTCTGGCAGGCCACGCAAATAGGGGATAGGGCTACGGCTGAAATACAATGCCAGGTTTTGGGCATCAAATACCACCTTAACCGCATTGGGATTGAACAAATCGGAGGAATCAACAATGGGCATTGCCAAGGTAGCAATTTCAGCCCGGCCACTGTGTAGGGGCTGTGCAACCCGATCGATTTGCTCGTAGGCCAGAAAAGGTTCATCCCCCTGGATGTTCAGCACCACCTCGTATTCAGGAAAGGCATGAGCTACTTCTGCACAGCGATCGGTTCCGCTTTGGTGATCGCTGCTGGTCATTTGGGCTTTTCCGCCAAAATCGAGTACATGATCGTAAATGCGCTGGTCGTCGGTTGCAATAATCACGGCATCCAAGGCAGGTGCGGCAACGACCCGTTCGTATACCCGTTGAATCAGGGTTTTGCCATTTAAATCGGCCAGAGGCTTACCCGGAAAACGGGTGGATGCATAACGGGCAGGGATAATACCAAGAGTTTTCATAAATTTGCCAAGGGTTAACAGCTTGTTTAGCCGACGAATTGGATACACCTATTAAACTCCAAACATACTGAAAACTATGTGGAAATTGCTATTGCTATTCTTGCCCGGTTATGTTTTTGCCACCGGAGACAGCCTGCGCTATTTGACTCCTCGCGACACAGTTACGATAACCATTGGAGCCAACGAAGAAAAGATCTTTGAACATCAGATTGAGAAAGGCCAGACCATCTTTTCGTTGGCCAAGTTTTATGGCTTGAGTATGGATGCCATTCGTTACCTCAATCCCAGCTTGAATTTTGATGCAGTGAGTCCGAATCAGCGCATCAAGGTGACCATTCCCAATCGAGCGATCATTCGTTACCGCGAAGCAAAATTCAACCCACGTTGGAATACGCCCGTCTACTACCGGGTAAAAAAAGGCGATAACCTGTTCAGATTGAGCAGTGTGTATTTTCGTATGCCCGAAGATACCATCAAAGCCAGGGCAAAACTGAAAGGTGGATCTTTGCAGCCAGGGCAACTGATTCAAATTGGCTGGATCAGCCCCTTGGGTATCCCCTCCGATTGGCAAACGCGTACTCCTCTGCCAGCCTCCTTGAAAAAGGTAGCTGATCTCAAAGGGAAATTTGACCGGTATGGAGTAGGCAAAAAAAAGCAAGAGGTCAAAAATCAGGGAATTGCCGTCTGGCAAAAAGAAGCCCCCGCTGCCCGCAACTATTATGCCCTGCACGATAAAGCGCCTTTAAATTCAATCATCGAGATAAGCAACCCGGTGACCAAAAGAACCGTTTATGCAGAAGTGTTGGGTAAGATTCCTGCTACCGCTTATTCTACCAACGTAGTGGCCATTCTTTCTCCCAATACGGCCAAGTTGCTTGGTGCAAAGGATGAACAGTTTTTTGTCAAAATCAAGTATTTTAAATAACTCAATTCCAAACAACGCAGCAACCCAAAACCAAGAACATAAAAACCATGGATTACCACAAAAACATCCTTTCCACCATCGGCAACACGCCCATGGTGCAACTCCATAAAGTCGTATCAGAAATACCCGCTTTGGTACTGATGAAGGTGGAGACCTTCAACCCCGGGCATTCCATCAAAGACCGCATGGCGCTCAAAATGGTACTGGATGCAGAGGAGAGGGGAGACTTAAACCCCGGCGGCATCATCATCGAATGCACTTCGGGCAATACAGGCATGGGCTTGGCCATTGCAGCAGCAGTCAAAGGCTACAAATGCATTTTTACAACCACCGACAAGCAGTCCAAAGAAAAAATGGATCTGTTGCGTGCCTTGGGAGCTGAAGTGATTGTGTGCCCAACCAACGTGGAATCTGATGATCCAAGGTCTTATTACTCGGTGGCTTCGCGTTTGAGTAAGGAAATTCCCAACTCTTATTGGTGCAATCAGTACGATAACCTGTCCAACCGACAGGCGCATTACGAGAGTACGGGGCCCGAAATCTGGCGGCAAACTGCGGGCAAAATCACCCACATGATCACCGGGGTAGGTACCGGAGGAACCATATCTGGCACCGGACGCTATTTGAAAGAGCAAAACCCCAACATAAAAATTTGGGGCATTGACACCTACGGTTCAGTGTTGAAAAAATACCACGAAACCCGCCAGTTTGATGAAAAGGAGATTTATCCCTACATCACCGAAGGCATTGGCGAGGACATCATTCCTAAAAACATCGATTTTGACATCATCGATCACCTCGAAAAAGTGACCGATAAAGATGGCGCTTTGATGGCCCGCCGCTTGGCTCGAGAAGAAGGGATTATGTTGGGCTATTCGGCGGGTTCGGCCCTGGCTGGTCTGATTCAGCTGAAAGACAAATTGACCCCAGACGATGTTGTTGTTGTGGTTATTCACGACCATGGCAGTCGTTATGTAGGCAAGATTTACAACGACGACTGGATGCGGGAACGGGGATTTTTGGATACCGAATTGCGGGTGAAGGATATCATTGCCCGAAAACAAGACAAATCTTTTTATACGGTACGCAAGACCGATACCATTCGCCAGGCTTTTGACTTGATGAAAAGCCATGACATATCTCAGGTTCCGGTGGTTGACAATGAAGCCATAGTCGGGTCACTGGCAGAAAATGTGGTGCTCAATTTCTTATTGGAAAACCCAATGCGGCACGCGGAACGCCTTGTAGGAGACATCATGTCCGAGGCGCTGCCAGTTGTGGATGAGTCTTTGCCTTTCAGCCAATTGCGCAATTACATCAGCAAACAAATTCCGGCGGTATTGGCCAAGGACAGAACTGGATCTTACCACATCATTACGCAGTACGACATCATTCAAACGGTGTAAGTTTTAGATAAAAACGAATCCTTGAACAATGTATTTTTTGCAACGTTCAAGGATTCAAACAAAATTTATCAAATTGGATTCATAGCCAATACCTGTGGATATTTGCTGTTGGTGTGCATGACCAGCTCTCCGAAAAGGGTATTTGCCCAGGCAAACCACTTGCGCGTGAAATTGCTGGCATCGTCTTTGTGAAATGCCTCGTGCATAAAGCCCGTTCCGGCATGCGCGGACTTCAAAATGTGCAAACACTGCGAAACCTCAGCCGCATTGCCAGAAGTCAATCCCCGCATGGTGATGCTCAGAGGCCAAATCATGTTCATTCCTGCGTGTGGTCCGCCGATTCCTTCGCCCGACTTTCCTTTGAAAAAGAAGGGGTTATTAGTGGAAAGCAAGTATTTTCGGGTATTGACGTAAATAGGATCGGTATTTTTGACTGCACCCAAATAAGGCAAAGAGAGCAGACTCGGTACGTTGGCATCGTCCATCAAATTGAAACTCCCAAATCCATTGACTTCGTATGCGTACAATTTCCCAAAAGTCGGGTGATTGATGATGGCGTGTGCGAGTAAAGCCTTTTCCAATTCCGTTGCCAATGCGCTACATTCCAGGGCCAATTTGGTGTTTTTTAGAACCGTATTCAATAATTCGGCTGCCTGCTTGAGCGACACCAGGGCAAAGTAATTGGCGGGGATCAAAAATGGGAAAATGGTAGCATCATCACTGGGGCGAAACATGGAGCAGATCAAACCTACAGGCTTTACCGGGTAACCATACCCAGAGAGCGGCACTCCGTCGGTTGCCCAAAAAGTATTCCGCTGAAAAGTGTAAGGGCCATTGCCTTCTTTGCGCTGCTGCTCTTTAAAGGTTTGCAGGGTCAGCTCGATGCTGCGTACCCAAGTAGGATCAAAAACTGATGTATCACCACTGATTTTGTAGTAATGATAAGCCAGTCGAATGGGGTAACACAGGGAATCAATTTCCCATTTGCGCTCGTGGATACCCGGTTTCATGGCTGTCAGGTCTGCTTTCCACTCACTTTCTTTGTTGAAGTCTTTGTAAAAAGCATTGGCATAGGGATCCAGGATGATGCATTTTTTCTGGCGATTGATCACCCCTGCTATGAGCTCCTGGAGCTTTTTGTCGCCTTTGATCAAGGGCAAATAAGGCCAAACCTGGGCGGTGCTGTCGCGCAACCACATTGCATCAATGTCGCCAGTGATGACGTAAGTATCGGGCTTGCCTTCGATTGTTTCAAATTCGACGGTTGTATCGAGGGTGTTGGGAAAGCAATTCTCAAACAGCCAGGCCAGTTCTGGATCGGCAATTTGCTTTTTGATTTGAACAATAGCTGCTTCTACGCCTTCGCTGCTGAATTTGCGGTTGGCGAGAGCTGGACGCTTGCTTTCAAAGACACTTGATTTTGATGCGAAGACTTCCGATGCATTCAGCATTAAACCACCGCTCAGTACACTGGCCTGCTGGATAAATTTTCTTCTGGTTGGCATGTTGATTTGATTTTAGGGTAAATACGGGGCATCGATGGATGGATATGGACGGGTATCCACGGATGGTAGGGGCATCCACAAAGGGATGTCCCTACGGGTTCATGCGCACGATTTTTATTTCTACGCGCTGGTTTTTTTGTCGACCTTCCGGTGTAGAGTTGGTGGCGATGGGGATGGTACGGCCATACCCTTTAAACAGCACTCGTTTGGCATCAATGCTGCGGTTGATCAGGTATTCGGCAACCGATTTGGCGCGGGCGGTGGAGAGTTTTATGCAAAACTCGTCCTGGCACAAGCCATTGGTATGGCCACCTACTTCCACCACGATACTGGGATTGTCGGTTAGGAAATCAAATACTTCATCCAGGATTGGTTTGAAGGAAGCCTTGATGTTGATGCTGTCGATGTCGAATTGCAATTGTTCTACCCGAATCGCTTGCCCATTGCGAATGCGGCCAGCGGTGAGTTCGGGAATGTTTTTCTTGGTGATTTCAACTACCGCTTGAGCAGTGCAACCCTTGGCGTCGGTTACAGTTAAGGTATTTTTCCCCAGGCTTAATTTTTGGGCAGTTGGCAAAGTCTCGGCGGTGCTCCAGACAAATTTGAGGGGAGCGGCGCCGCCTTTGACTGCCACTGTGGCCAGGCCATCGGTAGCGGTTTCTGCGGTTACGCCGTATTTTCTCGTCACTGCGATGGCAATCGCTTCAGGCTGATTCAAGCTGATTTGGGTAGTTTTTTGGCTGCCCTTAGCATCGGTTACGGTCAGGCTGTAATTGCCTGCTGCCAGTGCGTTGGCTTGTTCCCCAGTGATAGAGGGATCGCTCCATTGGAAACGGAAGGGGGCTTTGCCACCTTTGACGGTTGTTGCAATGGCTCCAGTTTTTGCCCCATTGCATTGGATGGTAGCTGTTTCTTCCAGGCTTACTTCCAATGCGAAAATATTTTCGGTAATGTCAACGCTGGAAGTTGAAGAACAGCCTTTGGCATCGGTTGCGGTAACCGTATGTTTTCCGGGAGCGAGTTTTAATGCAGCAGCAATAACTTCGTTGTTGTCCCATTTGAAAGAGAAATTGCCCGTTCCACCACTGGCTTGGGCGGTAGCTTTGCCATCGGCATTGCCCGTACTGGCTGGTGCCATTACATTGATTTTGATTTGGACGGGATTCGGTTGTTCTATTTTAAAACTGGCCGAGGTGTTTTTTCCGCTGGCATCGCTGACACTAACCGTGTAATCGCCCGCTGCCAAGCCAGAGACTTGAGTTCCGCTCAACTCTGGGCTGCTCCATTTGTACACATACGGGCCTTTGCCGCCTTTGACAGTTGCTGCGATGGCACCAGTTTTTGCACCGTTGCATTGGATGGTTGCTATTTCTTCCAGGCTGACTTCCAATGCGAGAATGTTTTCGGTAATGTCAACGCTGGAAGTTGAGAAACAACCTTTAGAATCCGTGGCGGTAACTGTATGTTTTCCAGGAGCGAGTTTTATGGCAGCAGCAATAGCTTCGTTGTTGTCCCATTTGAACGAAAAACTGCCGTTGCCACCACTGGCTTGAGCGGTCGCTTTGCCATCGGCATTGCCAGTACTGGCTGGAGCAATAATGTTGATTTTGATTTGGACGGGATTCGGTTGTTCTACTTTAAAACTGGCTGTTGCATTTTTTCCACTGGCATCACTCACACTAACCGAATAATCGCCCGCTACCAGGCCAGAGACTTGAGTCCCGCTCAACTCAGGGCTACTCCATTTGTACAAATATGGGCCTTTGCCTCCTTTTACGTAAGCCTGCAAAGCAGCATCTTTGGCGCCATTGCAAGAAATGGAAGTTTTGGAAGACAAGCTGACCACCAGCTCAAGAATGTTTTCTGAAATGGAGCTGAATGCTTCAGCTTTACAGCCTTTGGCATCGGTTACCATAAGGGTATGGTTTCCAGCAGCTAATCTTGAAGCCGAAGGAAGGTTTTCCCCATTGTCCCAGCTGTAAGTGTAGGCTCCTGTTCCTCCGTTTACCTGAGCAGTTGCTTTGCCGTCGGCATTGCCCGTACTAGCTGGAGCCTGAGCTTGAATTTGGATTTGAATAGGGTTTGGCTGCACAACACTGGCGCGTGAACTGACGCTCTTTCCACTTGCATCGCTAATAGTTATCGCGTAATCACCAGCTGCAAGGCCAGCTGCTTTAGCGCCGCTTAAACCCGCAGCACTCCATTGGTAATTGTAAGGCGGTTTGCCCCCATTGACCTCAACTTCCAGGGCGGCATCTTTTGCGCCAGCACAATCCAGTTTTTTGGTTTCCCGCAGGGTGGCGTTGAGTGCCAGTACGTTTTCGGCAATTTCTATGCTGGCTTGGGTAGTACATCCTTTACTGTCGGTTACAGTCAGACTCCGAGTTCCAGGAGCAAGTTTAGTGGCCAATGCAGTGGTTTCTCCATTGTCCCAAGCATAGGCGTAAGGAGTGGTGCCGCCACTCAGTTGAGCCTGGGCTTTGCCATCGGCATTGTTGGTCTTTGCGGGACTCTGTACTTGTAGCTTTAAGTTGAGGGCCAATGGTTGCTCTACTTTCACATTGGCGCTGGCCTTTTGGCCAACGGCATCCGTAACAGTTACAAGGTAATTCCCGGCGGCAAGGCCAGTAGGGGCATCACCAGACAAGGCAGCATTATTCCATTGGTACTGGAAAGGGGCTTTACCACCTGAGACGGTAAGTGCAAGTGCGGCAGATTTGTCACCATTGCAATTCAATTTTTGTTTTTCTGTCAAAACGACCCGCAAAGCAGCAGTTTTTTGGGTGATGATTACGGTACCTTGGGTAGAGCAGCCCATTTTGTCTTTGACCGTAACGGTATGTTGGCCTTCACCCAGTTTGAGGGCTATGTTGCTTGTTTCGCCATTGTCCCATTGATAGGTGTAGGCCGGGCTACCACCAGTAGCAATTGCCGCAGCTACTGCATCTTTGGCATTGGCAGCGCTTTCTTCACTTTGTTGGCTGACTTTGAGGGTAATGCGTGGGTCGGGGAGATTGGCTTTACTGGTTTTTTTCAATCCAGCCCCATCCGTAACGGTAACGGTATATTCACCAGGACCAAGGTCTTTGGCCGTTTCTGAATTTTGACCATTGCTCCACTGGTAGGTGAATGGTGCTTTGCCTCCAGTGATTTTGGCTTTGATGGTCATGCCCGAAGGATCACACCCCTGAAGTATTCCGGTAATCAAGTTGAGGGTCAAGGCGCTGGCTTTTTCTACCAGGTAAACCCCTTTGTCTTCGGTGCCTACCCACAATGCGCCTTCTTTGTCAAGGGTCAAACAGGTCGGAAACTGGCTGGTGTAATAGTCTGCAGGGCCAAAAGTTTGGAATTTATCGATTTCAGGGTCGTAACGGGCCAAAATCTCGGAAGCGATCCAAAAACGACCTTGCAAATCGAGGGTGAAACTGGCAATGTTGCCATCAACCATCCGTTCGTCAAAGCCGTAGTCTTCCCATTCTCCTTTGCCATCCCAGCGCCACAATTGGCCATCCGAAAGCACATAGGTAAAGGGCAAGTAAGTTTGGATACCGGCCACGTTGAAATATTTATTGACCAGTTCCCATTTGCCTGTGCTGCCCTGGAGTAGACCTTGATCGGTTCCGATCCAGATCTTGCCGTTGCTGTCCCTGTAAATGGTCGTGATGTTGTTGGAGCGTACTTTCGAGTTGGCCGTTGTATTGGAGGACAGCAGTTGGAGTGCAGGTTTGGTTTTGAGTTCAAAAAAACCGCTGGCACTGGTTCCTAGCAAAAGCAAGTCTTTTTGAGCATCGTAATGTCCAGCTGTAAGGCGGTTATCCGCGCTCAGTTTAATTTTTAGTAAACTTTGCAACTTTTCAACATTCCAACGGATGTCGGCATTGCCCCCAGCGATCGACAATAGGGATTGCTCGCCGGGATTGAGGGCAAGAGGGGTCGCCAAATCCAAGGCTTTTACCTGATAAACCATGCTGCCATTACCGACCCATTTTTGATTGGTTTCATCCACAAAAATATTGCGAATGGCTTGATCTGGTTCAATTGCCAGGCACCTAACTACCTGCATGGGGTCATTTTGGGCCAAAAGTGCTGAACAGCAAAACAGCAGCATTGAAAAAAGGACAGAAGCATATCTCATTAGCATGTATCGTGGAACTAGTTGAACAAAAATTTGCGCCAATAACGCAAAAAAGCACTATAAAAGTGTTCTTAAAAAACCCAAAATCGGGAAGTTAATTTTTCTGCGTTACTAATGCGCAGGGAAAACTTCCTGGGCTTTGGCCAAAGCCCGCAGCAAAATCTCCAGGTTGATTCCGGTAAGATCTTCTGCCTCGTGAAAATAAGCAATCATGTTTTCGGTAGGCATGTTTCCAGTTAAGTCGTCTTTGGCCATGGGGCAACCACCGTACCCCTTGATGGCACCATCAAAACGACGGCATCCACTTTTGTAAGCAGCGTCGATTTTTTCGTGCCAGAGGGCAGGAACCGTATGGAAATGGGCTCCAAATTCCAGTGCAGGATAGGCCCCGATCAACTCCGAAAAGATGTACCGAATGCTTTGTGGGGTAGCTACGCCGATGGTGTCCGACAGTTGAAAAATGCGGATATCCAGCGCCTGCAACTGCTCTACCCAGGTTTTTACAATTTCGGCATTCCAGGGATCGCCATAAGGATTGCCAAAACCCATGGAAATGTAGATGACGAGTTCTTTATTGCTTTGCACACAGATGTCCTGAATTTGTTTGACCCGATCCAACGATTCCTGGATGGTTGCGTTGGTATTGCGCAGCTGAAATGTTTCAGAGATGGAAAAAGGATAGCCCAGGTAGTCAATTTCTGGAAAGGTGGCAGCATCTTCAGCACCCCGGCTATTGGCAACAATGGCTAAAAGCTTGGTGGGGTTGTTTTCCAATTCGAGTCGGCTCAATACTTCCGCGGTATCGCGCATTTGAGGGATGGCTTTGGGGGAAACAAAACTCCCAAAATCCAGCGTATCGAAACCTGCTTTAAGCAAGAGGTTGATGTAATTCGCTTTTATCGCAGTAGGGATGAATTCTTTTAGCCCCTGCATAGCGTCACGTGGGCATTCAATGATCTTTAATGGCATACTGTATTGGCTCATGGCCTATGGTCGTTTATTTTGCTCCTTAAAAGTAGTGATTTCTCAGAATAACCACCAAAGGCATTAAATTTGTACAATTTTCAACCACTCCTAACTTAGATTGTTAGGATGGTTTAACAGCAAACTTATTGACTATGAAAAAGAACGCAGAATGGCTGAGCTTGGTTGGCTTTATCTTGGTTACTTTCGGAATATTGGCTTTGGCGTTGAGTTTTGTGGGACTGCGCTTTACTTTTTTGATCTGGTTGGATGCACCTGGACACGTTTTTGGATTTTTCGTCCGGATCTTTATGGTGGTACTGGGATTCTTGTTGGTATATGTAGCCAAAACCGATTTTAAAGGAGAAGGGTAACAAAAGTAGCGGATAATCAAAGTGGTATCAGATCGTTTTGAAGCGATCTGATACCATAAGTTAAAAATGGGACTATATGTCGGGGAAAAAACCCCTCCCTCAAAATAGAATTAGCGTGCAAAAATGAGGGAGGAGGGTTTTAAAAAAAAAGTGAGAGGGAACTTTACAAATTTAAAATTCTAAGTATTACAGTGTTCAATTGTGGCGTCGCAATGAATTATACAAAAAATCGTAAGGCTTTGGGAACAGGCAAAAAGAATACATTCAGCGTGTCCCTTTTTGATAAGACAAAGAAACTCGGTTTTTTTCTTTTTAAAGTGTTTGAAGTTTTGTACAGAGTTAAGTAAATTTGTGGACACTTTTGAAAGATGAAAAAAAACAAAAAAGGAGCAGATTTGATAAAAACCATTCAAGCGAGTAGCAATGTGCGTGAAGCATGTAAGCAATTGGAAATCAGTAAGAGTCAATATTATAAATTGTTAAATCAACCAGAATTGGTTGTGCGAAAAAAAAATCCACCCCGAAAATTGGATCAAAACACTGTAAAAAAAATTTTAAACTTAGCCTTGCAATTTCCTTTTGGATGTCACTTTTTGAGCAGCAAATTATCCGAGGAAGGGATTTCTATTTCTGGTGTGAGCATTCAGAAATTACTTCAACAACACAATTTGGGTACAGCAAGAGCTCGATTTGAGCATTTGGCACAAACAATCATCCTCGATAAAGCATATTCCCTCAACAATGAGCAAAAAGAATTCATCAGTCGGTACAATCCGGCTTTACTGGAAGCTGGAAGAGAAATTGGAAGACCAGGCCAGCTTATCTCGGTTTTCTCTATTTTTCTAGGGCTATTTCCTTATTTGGGTAAGGTTTTTGGCTACTTTAGTATTGATGCTTATTCGGGTTACGTGCATTCCGTAGTGAGTTATGCCCCCGATAAAGTCATTTGTGCAGACTTGTTAATAGAAGTAATCCTCCCTTTTTATGTACAGATGGGGCTGGAAATCAAACAGGTTGAAACCAGCAATGACCCGGAGTTTTTTAGTTATGCTGCCCACCCATTTAGCTCCTTATTAAGAGCGCGTCCTGGCACTGAACACTTGCTAACTGCGGTTGGAGGGCCTAAAACCAATGGTTTTTGTCAGCGATTTCATCAATACCTTAGTCAGTATATATTGCCTGCAATCAAAACAAAGAAAGCTGACTTCACTGACCTGGAACAATTTCAGGAGGAAATCAAATTCCATCTTGAAGCTTACAATCGAAAACTACATCCAGGTGTTCAGCACTATTTTGATGCGTATCCTTTGATGGGAAAATCACCAGAAGAGAAAATTGAAGAGGCAATTGCAAATGGGGGCCGTGTAAATTGGTATTAACTGAATCCAAACAGACGCACCCGCCAGGTCTGGTATTTGCGAATCATTTCTTTGCGGTTGTTGACGTGCAGCATCAAGTAAATGGCCCGAATTTCTCGAGTAATTTCTTTTAGATTTCGATTCAATTGCTCAGCAAGCTCTTCGTTGGAGTAAGGTGCCTCGTTGATTTCTCCTTCTAAAATGGTCTCCAACAGTTTGGTTTGCAGTGGAGTGGGCTTGATCTTACTTTCATCTGAATCCTGACTGCGGAATACATCCAGAATCCTGCGCATCAGAGATCCACTAAATGGGCGACCATTGTTCAGCGCCAATTCTTTGAGGTGATGAATAAAAACAGTGTCTGGGTCGGTCTTTAAAAAATAACTATCGGCTCCAGCGCAAAGTGCTTCAAAAAGGTATACGTCTTCGATGTAAACTGTTGCAATCATAAACAACAAATCAGGACGATGGTGTTTGATTCGTTGCATACTGGCAATGCCATTGATGTGGCCCTTGGGCATGCCAATGTCTTGAATGACTACTTTTATGCGGGTATCACTCTTTAGAATAGCGGTTGAATCTTCACAACAAGCGAATTGGTGTTCTGGCAAACAAACAAATCCTTCCGTCTGATTGATCAAACGGCTGTAGCGTGAACGGAATTCCGATAGGTCTTCGACAATGGCCACGTGAATTTTTTCCATTATTTGTTTCCTTACTTAAGACCGACGAAAAAACAGTTTCAGCAACGCAAAAAAATTAACTTCCCTCTCAAATAATCAAGAAGTAATTTATTGCGTCCTACTCAAAAGTAAAACGAAATTAATGTAGTAAAGTTGAAAAAAAATGTCGCTTCGGGCGAACTTTTTGCAAAGAAATGGAAATAAATACCTTTGTTCCGTGGTCATTGATCCATTTGATGGTCCCTCCCAGATTGAGCATTCTTCCCAATATGATGCCCAAGCCATTCCCTTCGGCTTTTATCTTGACGGATGGTCGAATTGTTGCAATCACTTCTTCGGGGATTCCTTTGCCATCGTCTTGGATCGTAATGTTGAGTTTTCCCTCTATAACAGCTAGGGTTAAACTCACCTTATTCGCTTCTGCATGTTTGAGGATATTCCCCAAAACTTCCTGAACCACAAAGCGCAATTGTTTTTTTGTTTCACCAGAAACCCAACAGTAGGGAATGCTTGGTACCAATTGAGCCGAGAAAATTACTTTGGAATCCAAAATTTTGCGGCTTTCGGCAGTGATTTGGGTCAGAAACTCCAGCAAGGTACTATCCGACTCCAGGCTGTTGCGCACCGCAGCCGAAATCCGTTTGAACAGTTGCAAGGCTTGTTCAGAAATATCCAGCGCTTTGTTTTTGACCTCCAATTGAGGGATTAGGGTTTGGGCAAACGCCTTAAAATCCTGAAAAAATACAACCTTCCCGCTGGTTAAATCGTGAATGTCGCGTAAAATACGCTCTTGTTCATCATTGCGCACCCGGGCATCGCGAAGTTGGGCACGGTAATATGACTGAACGGAAAGCACCAGAATTCCTATGCACAACAAGATTGCCAAGGCAATAAACCACCAACGCATCCAGATAGGGGGAATGATTTGAATGGTCATTTTGGTTTGCCACGGAATCCATTGGCCATTTGCACTGGCTGCTCTAACCCTCAATTGGTAGGTGCCGGGGGGCAACTTTTCGTAACGCGCTTCAGTGGTTTGATTGTAAAGGGAAGCCTGGCGGTGGTCTTCCCAATTTCTTAAGTAATACTGAATTTTGACGTCTTGAGGCATCCCCATTTCTATACCCGTAACCTGAAAATTAAAGGTATTCTGGCGGTATTTGAGCCGAAGGTATCTTTTCTCTGTAATGCTGCTGTCTGCTGGAAAAACCTCATAAAACGGTCTCCCCTGAATTAGGCAATGGGTAAGTTGAACTTTGGGTTTATTGGACAATTCCTGCATCTGAGCGGGTTGAAACCAAGAGATGCCGTTTTTTCCTCCTACGATTAAATCCCCATTCTCCGACATTTTTAAGCTCTTGTATTGAAATGGCGCAGCGAATAACCCTTCCTGAAAATTGTACACACGGAGTGGTTTTCCTTGTGGGGAAAAGCACAATAAATTGGTACTGGTGCTTGCCCAAATCAATCCCTGCTTGTCTTGAACCAAACCAGTTATGGCACTCTTGGGCCAATTGGAGGGCAATTCCAACTGATTTTTTTTCGCAGAATTGGTTCTGTTGACCAATTTGATACCTTTGGCCGAAGCAATCCACAAGTATTGGCTTCCTTTTGGGATAAGGTAGCCGCCAATCTCACCCTTCAACAAAAAAGAATCCAGCTTGCTCCAACGATGGTTTTTGAATTGTAAAATGTGTAATACATTGGCATTCTCCTGAATGTACAAACGCTTGTTAGATACGTCTTCAAAGAAATTATTTGCGCCTTGCAGTGTATCAGTGATGGGCGCAGCAGAAATAACTCCAGTTTGCTCATTTATTTGTTTCAAAGAACGTGTAGATCCCAACCACATGGTACCGTCCGACGAGCGAGATATTTCCCAGAGTATAGTCTGTTTGACATCATGGGCAAATTTTTTAAACTTGTGGGTAGCTTTATCAAATTTGTAGATGTTCTCTAAGCCAACCGCCCAAAGGTCATCGTCTGTTTTGCCTTTGTAAATGCTCATGATGGGTTCTCCTGAGATCAATTTACGTTTTTGTCCACTTTTGGTAAAAAGCCACAAGCCATCATTTGAGCCAACCAATACATCTCGTTTTCCAATAGGTAAAAGGCAATTTAGGCGAAAGTCCAGTTTTTGAAACTCTGCTTTCATCGATTGGGGCTGAGTAAAGCCTAGTCCCTCATCATATGAAAACGCCCATAAAATATTGTCGCGATCCAGAAACAGTTGCCTGAAACTGTTTCTGGAAATGATGTTTAAATTCAATTCAGAAGACCAGTTGGTGACTTTTGAAAACAGGTGGCTTTGAGTGTTAAAAAGCACCAGCCCTTTTTGGGTACTGCACAAAAGATTTTCCTGGTTGAAGTCAAGCGAATAAAAAATCCTAGTACCTGGCTGAATATTGAAAGGGCCGCCCAGGTACATTCCTTTGGCAATGTCCACATCAAAAATGCCTAAATCGGTAAACATCCAATACCGGTTGGATGTTTTTTGAGGCAAGATTTGATACACCAACGAAACGGGGGATTTAGGTATGGAGCCATCAAAAAAAGCCCGGGCTTCAAAATTTTGAGCAGACTTTCTTTTCCAGATTTTCATCCCAGGACCAAAGGCGTAATATTCTAAAAAGCCATTGAATTCTTGCTGAGGGTTAAACAGTGGCAAAAAACGTTTTCCCAAAATTCTTTGATCCCCCGTTTTATACAAATTGTAAACTAATTCTTTGTTATTGAGGGTTTTTTGTAGGTTGATGCTGAATAATTTTTCGCCTGCGGTGAGCCACAATTGATTGTGTTTGTCTACGGAAATCAATCCATAATCTGCCAGTGGTTTTGCATTTCCAGGCGCTTTCAACTCTCCAAAAGTAAGGATGGTGTCTTGAATGGGATCATAACAAAACAAACGGGTATAGGCACAAAACCACAGGTAGCCTTGTTGGTCTTCCAACATCTGGCTTTGTAGATATTCTTCGGTCAAGCCTTGTTCTTCGCCATAAAAGACCACTTCACTGCCATCGTAGCGAAAGAGCCCACCCAGGGTGCCAATCCAGGCAAAACCGCGCGAATCTTTTTGTACAAAAACAACTTTGGTAACATCCAGGCCATTGCGACTGGTCAATTCATTGAAAAACAGGCCATTTTGACCCAACAATACAGCCTTGGACATCAATAGTAAGATGCCGATTTGAAGCAGAATTGTTAATGGTATAAATTTTCTCACATTGATTTAGGTGCTGATTGATCAACAAGGTAAAAAATAAGGCGAAAATCCAGAATATGTTTCCTGGATTTTCGCCTGATGTATCCTTTTATTCGATGAATGTTATCCGCGCCAAAATGGAGGACAAGGCCAAGCCAATTGAGATGGCGCACCCGCACCAAACCCAGTATTCGGAATATCGCTCACCACATTCAAATTGTAAAATTTGGTTGTGGTCGTCTTAGGGATGGTTGAAAGGTAGTCAATGTTTACATTGTACAACTTCAGTCCCACAACGCCTCTTCCCGACAACAATATTTGAACCTGGTTCTCATACAGCACCGCAAAGGTATAAGCTTGTACGGCTCCATTGGCGTCTGCCGGGTTTTTCTGAAAGGTTTTGATAAAACCAGCATCAAAAAAATCGTCGCCCACCAAATCTCCTTTAAAGGAATTGCCTGGCAAATTTAGAGGGATAGCATCATTAGGAAAAATGATGCAGGCTTTGGCCACCATGTTCAGTTTTCCGGTTTCAAGATTCATTTCAGGGTAAAACTTTACTCCATAATCCAGGGTAGCGTGAAAAGGCTTGAGGTTGCGGTAGGTTTCAATCATTTGCAGCATTTGATCCAGGCTTGCGGTCGAAAATTTGTAGTGAGCAGGATCCGCCACGTTTACAGTGTTCACAGTGTGTGTGTGGGTGTTGGGGTCAAGAGTCGTTCTGCTGTAACCAAACGTTACGACAAAACAGATGGCCAAAAGGGCCACCATGCTCTTGAAGGTCAAATTAACTTTCATCAGCATTTTAATTTAATGTGTTAAAGAGGGAATTAAAATAATCCTTGCTCCTTTGAGCAAGG
>NZ_JBBAKG010000024.1:0-23199 GCF_040403615.1 Haliscomenobacter sp.
TGACTGTTCACTTTGCTCCGTTTTTTACTGTCCACTTTCACCGAATTTATGCATGATAGTTGAGTGGCTCGAACAGCCTTACCAATAATGTCCCCCCTCAACTGATCTCCTGCCCCTAAGGACACACCGTATACGCGACAAATACCAACTCCTGCTTTTTCAAAATCAAAGCTGTTCCCATTGGTAATACTTGTGAGAACAAGCCCTTTTTCATCGGTAGTTACATAGACGTAGGATCCTTTTGCGTTCGTAAAAAATCGAACCACATCTGGCACGCCATCCCCAACACAAATGTTGTTGTTACCAGTAATGTAGATGAATGAATAGCGTTGGCATGATTGAGCCTTGGCAAAAGTTGTTGCCATCAGGCACAGTAGACTAAACAATAATAAGCGGGTAAAAATGGGTAGATGATTCATGAAATTTTGGTTTGGATAATATTTCAAAATAATATTTCAAATTTAACCTTACTATTTTTCGTTTTTTAGCTCCTTATTTGCCGATGTCCTGCAAATGACATCGCACCCGTATTAAATCATTCAGAATGTCCCTGCACGGACTTAACAATGATTTTTCACTCGTTCCTAATAACAGCCCTAGTCAGTTGTTGAATGTCGCGTTGTCGGTAGTGTATTTATTTTATAATTTTTTCACACCTTATTGGTGTGTTTTCACAATAAAAACTAAACTAGCTATTCGGAAAATTGTTCTGGCTTTTGTCGTTATTTTTATCAAGATTTGAAAATATACCACACTTGCACAAGTTTGAAGGTGCTGTGTTCTAGCGAAAGGTAATGGTGTTGGGTTTTTTAGAAGACTTGCACCAGAGGAGCTACCAAAAAACGATTAGCGCTTAAAAGCTCCCCGCTGGCGTAAGTCTTTCACGCCAGCGAAGAATAAGCAGTGGTTTGAGGAAGTGGTTGGGGGTTAAAATTTATTTGGTGCAAATCGAAAATAGTAATCGTAACTGCGCTTTAGCAGTAGAAGCTGCCCATCCAGATCTAAAGACTTCAAAAAATAGGGTTCGGTCTCAAACTGACAATGGCCATAAACCAACTTTCCTAATTCAAAATTATCCGTTGATAAGGATAGCTCTTTAATGCTGAGGGGAATATTGATTTCATTAGAAAGACTGTCACCGGCTGATAGTTTCAATATTTTGTCGTACTTATAATATTCCCGGAATGAAGTGCTGATTTTTTTGTCTTTAATTATATGCGTGATGAATTGGTTACCAAAAATGGTTGAAATTCTGATGGTTAAAATACCTTGTTCTAAGGTTCCATTTGTAATCAAAATATCCTGCTTGGATACTGCAAGATTTTTGAGGTAATTTGGAACAACGATCTGCTTCAAATTTAAAGTATCTATGCTAAAATGCTTGATCAAGGCTGGGCCATTGCCATTCAATCCTTCATTTGTATCGAATTCTGCGGCGATCGATTGCCATTCAGAATTAAATGATTTTAATGCTGTTTTGTATTTTTCTTCAAGGTTAGGATCGATTGTAATGCTTTGCTTAGATGAACTGCACCCTTCCAGTAGGATCAAGAATAAAATAGGGAAAGTCAAACGCAGAGGTATTTTTTTCATGCGACGGAAAGGAGTTTAGGTTATGAAAAATGAGGGAATTTTTAAGAAAATTCCCTAAACTTACGTAAAAGCCTCATAATGAATCCTCCTGTACCTACTCCTCCATCGCTGCTACCTGCAAAAACTGCATCTCGTACAACTGTTTGTAATGCCCGTTTTCGTTGCGCAGCAACTCCTCGTGCGGGCCATATTCTTGTACTTCGCCTTTGTGCAGCACCAGAATATTGTCGGCATGCCGAATGGTGGATAAGCGGTGCGCAATGATAATTGAAGTCCGCTTGGCGATCATCGTTTCGATGGCGAATTGGATCACCGATTCCGATTCGGGGTCAATGGAAGACGTGGCTTCATCCAAAATCAAAATATCTGGCTCAAAAACCAGCGCACGCACAAAGGAAATCAACTGCCGTTGTCCCATCGAAAGCGTGGCCCCGCGTTCCATCACCTGATAATCGTAGCCTCCGGGCAGTTTTTCAATAAACTCGTGGGCACCAATCATTTTGGCCGCATTGATCACCTGTTCCCGGGTGATGGTTTCATCGCGCAGCGTAATGTTTTCGAGTACCGTACCGGCAAACAAAAACACGTCTTGCAACACCAGTGCTACCCTGCGCCGCAGGGCAAACAAATCGTAATCCCGAATGTCTACTCCGTCCACCTTGATGGCACCTTGTTGGATTTCGTAAAAACGATTGAGGATATTGATGATGGTAGACTTTCCAGAACCGGTGGCACCTACAATGGCCAGGGTTTCGCCTGGATTGATGTGGAAACTCACGTTTTTCAGGACGTAATCTTCTTCGTTGTAAGCAAACCAAACCTTGTCGAAATCAACTTCGCCATTCAACTTTTCTGGTTTATAACTGCCGTTTTGTTCCAGGTTTTCAGGGTCATCCAGCAAAGCAAAAACCCGATCTGCTGCTACCAAACCCATTTGCAAAGTATTGAACCGATCGGCCAGGGTGCGGATGGGGTTGAAGAGCATATTGAGGTAAATCGGAAACGCAACCAGTGAACCCATCGTCACTTCATCGGCAATCACGCCACGCGCGCCCCACCAAATCATCAGCCCCAGGGTTGCGGCAGCGATGATTTCGACTACGGCATAGAATACGGCGTAGTAAAAAACCGAATCGAGGTTGGCCGTGGTGTAGTCGCGATTGACCTCCCGAAATTTCTCGCCTTCCTGCTGTTCGGCATTGAAAATTTGTACGATGCGCATGCCCGAGATGCGTTCTTGCAAAAAGGAGTTCATGCGGGACACTTGCGTTCTCACATCTTGAAACGAACGCTTCACGTTTTTTTGAAAATAATAACTGGTCGCCATCAAAAACGGCAACGTCAGCAAACACGCCAGGGTGAGTTTCCAACTGGTGTAAAACATGATGGCCAGCACCACCACTAAGGTCAAAATATCGGCAATCATCGTGATCACCCCCTGCGAAAACACGGTATTGATGGTTTCCATATCGCTGATGGTGCGCGTAATGGAATTGCCCACGGGAGTGCGGTCAAAATAGCGCAACCGCAAACTCGTGATGTGCCGAAAAATACTCACCCGGAGATCGCGCACTACGCATTGCCCCAGCCAATTGGTGGCGTATTGAAATATGTACTGCAAAAAAGCATGAAAAAGTAAGGTAGTCAGAAAGATGATCGACATCGTACCCAATCCCTTCAGGTCGAGTTTGAAAATATGCTCATCCACCATCACTTGTACCAACCAAGGCCGCAAGGTACCCAGTGGGGCAAGCACGGTGGCCATTATCGCGGAGGCGATCATCACGCCTCGATAAGGTTTTGCCTGAGCCATTACCCGCCGCAGCAAGTAAAAATTGAACTTATTTTTGGGTTGATCGTTTGCCAAGATTGTATCGGGTTGGTGAACAAATAAGAATGACGCAAAAAATCGGGAAGTTGATTTTCTGCTTAAATAAGAAATAACACCTTAAACAGAAAAATTACTGCGTTTGGATGGGCAAAATTAATGTAGAATTGACTTATTTTCCTCAAAAAAATATTTTTGTTGATTAGACATCTAATTTTCAACTTTTGATCCGTTGTATGGATATGAAAACTGCACCTTACCTTAGTATTCCTTTTATCGCTTTGCTCTTTTGGGCTTGCTCAACTTCGCAAGAAGTGGCCGTTGGGGGAAATTCCTCCGTTCCACCTGCTCCAGATTATGTCCAGCCTTCCGCCTGGGCCGCCTTACCGGACAGGAAAGACGCCGCCGATGAAGTACCTGTGGGCATGGAAGACCACCAGCTGGATGGCAGAACGGATATTTTTTTTGTATACCCTACCATATATACGCAGCAACGGGAGGAAAATGACCCCTGGAATGCCGACATAGCTGATGCCAAACTGAACAAAAAAGTAGATGAGGGTACCATCCGTTTTCAGGCCAGTATCTTCAATGGTGTAGGCCGGGTTTATGCCCCTCGCTACCGACAGGCCAATATAAGTGCCTACTGGCTTCGTGACCAGGAGCTGCAAAAACGGGTTTTTGATGTCGCCTACGATGATGTACGCCGGGCTTTCCAGTATTACCTCGATCATTACAATCAAGGAAGACCCATCATCATTGCTTCCCATAGCCAGGGCACAACCCATACCCGGCGCTTGCTTAAAGAGTTTTTTGACACCACCGCTTTGCGTCAGCGCCTGGTAGTCGCCTATCTGATTGGGATGCCCATTGAAAAGGATTTTTTGCAAAATATTCCAGTTTGCGACAGCCCTGATCAAACCGGGTGCTTTTGTTCCTGGCGTACTTACTTGAAGGGGCACTATCCCGAGATTCACAAAAAGGGGAACAATATTGCCAACACAAATCCGTTAAACTGGTCGAGTGATACACTTTATGCCTCCCGTGAACTCAACAAAGGCGCTGTGTTGCGCAGTTTCAAAAAAATTATCCCAAAAGTATGCGATGCCCAGGTACACGATGGCCTGTTGTGGGTCAACAAGCCAAAATTTCCTGGAAGCTTCCTGTTTAATAATCCCAACTACCATATTGGTGATTTCAACCTTTTTTATCAGAATGTTAGGGAAAATGCGGCAACGCGGGTTTCTAGTTTTAAATTTTAAACCCTTAAAAAATCCAATACGAACCTGTTTATGGAAATTTATAGCCGAAAATCGCGGTGGAAAATTTATCTCGCTGGAGCCGGGGTGGCCATTCTTTTGATTTCCGTTTTTTATACCAATTACCTGTCCAAAGAGCTCGCCCAAGGCGAACAAAACCGGGTCGAAAACTTCGTATTGGCGCAAGATCAAGTCAATGACCCCTCCAAACAATTTGAAGACCTTTCTTTGCAGTTGCAAATTATGGAACGGAATACCACCATTCCCGTATTTGTAACCGATGAACGGGACAAGGTTCTTTTCCACGCCAATTTTGAAGATGGCATTAAGGACGAAGATGCTTACTTCAATCCCATCATTAAGAAAATGGAAAAGAGCGGGTTTGAACCCATCATCAGCGAAGGCAATAAAATATATTATCAGGAATCAACCTTGCTTCGCCAGTTGCGCTATTTTCCCTTGATTCAATTGATCCTCATTGCCGCATTTGTAGGGCTGGGGTATGCCGGCTTTAGCACCGAGCGGCGCAGCGAGCAAAACCGGGTTTGGGTGGGCATGGCCAAAGAAACCGCCCATCAATTGGGTACGCCCATTAGTGGTATTGTAGCCTGGTTGGAAAACCTGCGTGCCATGCGCGAGGAAGACGAAGAAGTTATTGAAATCGTTGACGAGTTGCGCACCGACGTAAGCCGCCTGGAACTCATCGCTGAGCGTTTTTCCAAAATTGGCTCTATTCCCTCTCTTGATCCCGTTAACATTTATTCCGAATTGGAGAAATGCCGCGCGTACATGCAGCGTCGGGCTTCCCGCAAAGTGCAGTTCAATTTTCCTGATCCAGAGAGCAAACCCCTGCGCGTGCGCCTCAATCCTCCTTTGTTTGATTGGGTGATCGAAAACCTGCTGCGCAATGCCCTCGATGCCATGGATGGAATAGGCAGCATTCAGGTCAACGTTACCGAAGAAGAACACGTGGTCAATATCGACGTGATCGATTCGGGAAAAGGCATTCCCAGTTCAAAATTCAAAACTGTATTTCAACCAGGATTTACCACCAAGAAACGCGGCTGGGGTCTGGGACTTTCCCTCTCCAAACGCATCATTGAAGAATACCACTCCGGAAAAATTTTCGTCAAAAAATCAGAAGAAGGAAAAGGAACTACTTTTTCTATTCGCTTGATTAAGGCGGCTTAACCTGAGCGTAAAATACAGATTCGGTTTTTCCAAAAATAACTTCTTATCTTTGCCATCCCTACCAATAAAACTGCAACTGGTACAACTTCATGTCCGTTTCAATCTATCACCGCATTGTCGTAAAAATTGGTTCCAACGTCTTGACCGATGAGCAAAGTCGACCCGATTTGGGACGCATTGCCCATTTGGTGGAGCAAGTGGCTTGGCTGCGCAGCCAAGGAGCAGAGGTTATCCTGGTTTCTTCGGGTGCAGTGGCCATGGGGCGATCTGCCTTGCCTCAGTTGAGCCATGTCAATCCTGTTTTGCGCCGGCAAGTTTGGGCTTCGGTAGGGCAGCCACGACTGATGCAGATTTACCAGCAACTTTTTGAGAACCAAAGCGCACATATCGCCCAATTGCTGGTGACCAAAGAAGATTTTCGCGACCGCGAACACTACCTCAACATGAAGGCTTGTTTGCAAGGCTTGTTGCGGGATGAGATCATACCCATCATCAACGAAAACGACGCGGTAGCGGTTACGGAATTGATGTTTACCGACAACGATGAGCTGGCTGGCCTCGTGGCGGCCGCAGTCAATGCCGATGCCCTGGTCATATTGAGCAATGTGGCCGGAATTTACGATGGGCATCCCAGCGACCCAAACAGCCAACTCATCCGCGAAATTGATCCCACCGATGGCCAGTTTCAACGCTTCATTCTGCCTTCTACTTCTTCTTTTGGGCGGGGTGGCATGAATACCAAATACCGCATTGCCCGCAAGGCGGCCATTTTGGGCGTGCATACCATTATTGCCAATGGGAAAAAGGACAACATCCTGCACGAAATCTGGAACCAAAGCGGAGCATACACCCTGTTTCCCAGCCAAAAGAAAACCTCCAATCTCAAAAAACGTTTGGCCTACCAAGGTGCTGAGACCAAAGGCAAAATCGTCATCAACGAAGGAGCCGCACAGGCTTTGCGTGCTGCCGAGCGGGTATCCAGTCTCCTACTCGTTGGCGTTACGGCAGTTGAAGGCGAGTTTGAGCGAGGCGATATTGTGGCCATTTTCTGTGGTGACGAAGAATTGGGCATCGGCATGGTGCAATACGGCTCAACTACTGCCCGCAAGTACCTGGGGCAAAAAGGCAAAAAAGCATTGGTGCACTACGATTACTTGCTGATTGGGTAGTTCTATTGTTGCATTGCTTTGAATTTCTTTTCCAGCTCCGACATCGGGTAGCGCTTCACCAGTTTGTACTCCAACAATTGATTGCCTACAAACTTGCGATAATGCACCCGTCCAATTCCTTTGGCATAAGTTTCATCTCCTGAATATGGAGGCGGAGCCCAAAGCCCGTTGTGGTGGTTTTCGACGGCTTCACGCAAGGAGAATTTGACGCAAGGGTATTTTTTGCCTTCTACTTCCAGCGTGGTTGCGCCCACATAGCGCCGATTTTTGATCAGCACATGTTTGTCAAGCGTATCCATTGCTGAGGCCCATTCCAGCCGCACCAAAAATACCCCGCTGGGTTCGCGTACAAAAAAGGGATAGGCGTTGCCTGCCACGATTTTAACCGGAACCTGCAATTGTTCGGGTTTACCCGTAGTATCTCTTTCGTAAAAAAAAATTTCTTCCAACAGCATGCCATTCCGCACCATTGCCTCCCGTGCGTGAATCTGTGGGCTCAAATCATCCGACCGATAAAGGGTACTGGTCAGGTAGGTTTTGCCATCCTGAATCAAAGAGCGATAGTACCAATAATCGGGAGCAATGGAGTCATTGCCAATGAAATCATACTCATATACCATGCCCTCGGTCAGCTCTTTTAGCGGGAAATAATAGTTGCGAATGTCTTCATAAGTGTCATTTTGGCGGTCGCAAGTCAACAACAGACTGCCAATAAGGAGCAAAAGGGCTGCAAAAAAACTTCTTCTCATGATGGTGTCAATCTTGTAAGTAAAAAAAAAGCATTTCTGCCAAAATGGCTCAGTATTTAAATTTCTGCAAATTTGGTACAAAATTGGGCGAATAAAAACACGAACCCAAAGAAAAAGCGAAATAGATAGCCAATGATCAATGGAAAATTTTAACCTGTAGATTGCAGTAAAGATTATTCGCCATCCATCATTCGTTAAACCGCCGTATCTTTGTGGTAATTTTGAGCTCAAATTTAAAACTAGAAGCTCATAACGTACAAATTACCCAACATGTTTGGTACTATTGGAAAAGCACTAACCAAGATCCTCGGCGGCACCAAGCACGAGCGAGACGTAAAGGGTCTTTCACCAGTTGTGGACGAAATCAACCGCATTGGTGAAGAACTTCGCGAATTCAGCAACGATGAGCTGCGGAATAAAACCCTGGAATTTCGGGAATTCATTGCCCAGCAATTGTCTGCAATCGATGAAGAAATCGAAGAACTCCACGTTAAAGCCGCTCAGGAAGAAGATCTTATCAAAAAAGAGCAATTCTTTAATGAGATTGACGAAGCACTGAAAGACCGCGATAAGCAGCTCGAATTAGCCCTCAAAGAAATTCTTCCCGAGGCTTTTGCCGTTTGTCGGGAAGCAGCACGTCGTTTCAAGGAAAATCCAACCCTGGAAGTAACAGCTACAGATCACGACCGCAACCTGGCCGCCAAAAATAAACGCTACATCACCATTAATGGCGACAAAGCCATCTGGAAAAACCAGTGGACTGCCGCTGGAGGCGAGATCACCTGGGACATGGTACACTACGATGTACAGCTCATTGGTGGTATGGTACTCCACGACGGAAAGATCGCCGAAATGGCTACAGGGGAAGGTAAAACCCTGGTGGCAACTTTGCCTGCTTACCTCAATGGTGTCGGCGGTCAAGGGGTACACATCGTCACCGTCAACGATTACCTGGCTCGACGGGACTCAGAATGGGTTGGCCCACTTTACGAATTCCTTTTTCTTACTGTAGATTGTATTGACAAGTACCAACCACATTCAGAAGAGCGCATCGCCGCTTATGAATGCGACATCACGTTTGGTACCAACAACGAATTTGGTTTCGACTACTTGCGCGACAACATGGTGCGTTCCGTAGAAGAAAAAGTGCAAGGCAAACACCATTACGCCATTGTGGATGAGGTGGACTCCGTATTGATCGATGATGCGCGTACGCCTTTGATCATTTCCGGGCCAGTGGGTTACACCACCGAAGACCAGGATTATGTAGACCTCAAGCCTGCCGTAGAGCGCCTCATCAACATGCAGCGCAAACTGGCTACTGAGTATTTGGCGCAAGCCCGCAAGCTGTACAACGAAGGGAAAATCGGCGTTGATGAAAGCCAATCGGGTATGTCGCTGTTGCGCTCCTACCGTGCATTGCCCAAGTCTCGCCCTTTGATAAAATTCTTGGGCGAAGAGGGGGTGAAGGTACACTTGCAAAGAACCGAAAACCACTACATGCAGGAGCAATCCAAGCACATGCACCTGGTGGATGCGGAGTTGTACTTTACCATCGATGAAAAAAACCGCCAGGTAGAACTCTCCGATAAAGGGGTAGAATACCTGACCCAGGGTAGCTCTGATCCTGATTTTTATATTTTGCCCGATTTGGCCACCGAGTTGATGGAAATTGACCAGGATGCTAATTTGACCAAAGAGGAAAAAATCGATGCCAAGACCAAGCTGTCTCAGGATTTTGCCCTCAAGTCACGCCGTTTGCACGCCATCAACCAATTGCTCAAAGCTTACACCATCTTCGAAATTGACGAAGATTATGTAGTGATGGACGGTGAAGTGAAAATCGTAGACGAGCAAACGGGGCGTATGATGGAAGGCCGCCGCTACTCGGATGGACTACACCAAGCCTTGGAAGCCAAGGAAAACGTAAAGGTGGGCGAAATCACCCAAACTTACGCCACGGTTACGCTTCAGAACTTCTTCCGGATGTACCACAAACTGTCGGGTATGACGGGTACTGCCGAAACCGAAGCCAAAGAATTGTGGGACATCTACAAACTCGACGTAGTGGTTATCCCCACCAACCGCCCCATGACCCGTAAGGACATGGACGATTTGGTGTTCAAAACGTCCAAAGAAAAATACGACGCGGTCATCGATGAAATTGTCAGCCTCAGCAACGCAGGGCGGCCCATTCTGGTGGGCACCACTTCGGTCGACATTTCTGAAAAACTAAGCCGCTTGTTGCGAATGCGCAACATCGACCACAACGTACTCAACGCAAAACAGCACCAACGCGAAGCCGAAATCGTAGCCGAAGCAGGCCGTCCAGGTAAAGTGACCATTGCCACCAACATGGCTGGTCGGGGTACGGACATCAAGATTTCTGCCCAAGTGAAAGAAGCAGGTGGTTTGGCCATCATCGGTACCGAGCGCCACGAATCGCGCCGGGTCGACCGCCAGTTGCGGGGTCGTGCTGGTCGCCAGGGTGATCCGGGTACTTCTCAGTTTTACGTATCCCTGGAAGACAGCTTAATGCGCTTGTTTCAATCCGAACGTATTGCCGGATTGATGGACCGCATGGGACACAAGGAAGGAGACGTGATCCAGCACAGCATGGTCACCAAATCCATCGAGCGGGCGCAGAAAAAAGTAGAAGAAAACAACTTCGGTATCCGCAAGCGCTTGTTGGAGTACGATGACGTCATGAACGTTCAACGGGAAAGCATCTACAAAAAACGCGACAACGCCCTTTATGGCGAGCGCCTTTCTGTAGACCTCTATACCAGCTTTGAATCGATGGTGGAAAACCTGGTCATGCTGCATCGTCAGGCTGGAAACTTTGATACTTTCCGCCGTGAATCGATTAGTATGCTGGGCCTCGATCCTGAATTCGAAGCCAAGTTTTTCATGGATTCTCCTCTGCAAGAGGTTGTTGCAGCTTACTTCCAGCAATTCAATACATTCTACCAGCGCAAATCGGAGCACATCATCGAATTGTTGTTGCCCCAAATCCAGGATGTGTACAACAACCAGGGGCATATTTACAAGCGGATTGTGATTCCGTTTACGGATGGCAGTTCGCACCCTTACTCCGTAACGGCAGACCTGGAGGATGCAGTAAAATCCAAAGGTAAAACCATAGTTCGGGACATCGAGCGCACTGTAACCCTTGCCATCATCGATGAAAAGTGGAAGGAACACCTGCGCAACATGGACGAACTCAAGGATTCGGTGCAAGCCGTAACCTTTGCCCAAAAAGATCCCTTGGTTGAATACAAAATCAAAGGCTACGATTTGTTCCAGGACATGTTTATGGAGGTAAACCAATTGGTGACCAGTTACTTGTCAAAAGGCACCCTGGTTTTCTCGGATGGAACCACCCTGGAGCAAGCCCGTGAGCAACGCGCTCAGGAAGTCTCTCGTACTCAAACCAACCGGAATGAAAAAGAAGATCCTCGCCGCCGCGCTATGGCTGAAGCCAGCAGTGCTCCGAAGGAAAAGGTATCACCCATCCGCAAGGATCCTAAAATTGGGCGCAATGACCCCTGTCCTTGTGGCAGTGGCAAGAAATACAAACAATGTCACGGAAAGTAAGCAGTTGTGAGTTATGAGTTATGAATGATGAGTTATGAGCTGGAAACAACTCATAACTCATAACTCATCATTCATAACTCTTAGCTCCTGGCTCATAACTCAAAACAATTTATGTTCGACGCGCTTTTGGTAAATAGAGAACTAGACGACGACAGTGATTTCCTCCCCATGCTTTCCATGGACGAGGGCCAGGATACCATCGCCGACGATCAATATCCTGGCTTTTTGCCGATATTGGCACTTAAGAATACTGTACTTTTTCCCGGAGTAGTCATTCCTATAACGGTAGGACGCGATAAATCGATTCGAGCCATCAACGAGGCTTATGAATCCGCCAAATTGATTGGAGTATTGTCACAACGCGACGTCAAGGTGGAAAACCCTGGGGCCGAAGACCTCTATCAAATCGGAACAGTTGCGCAAATCATCAAAATTTTGCGCATGCCCGACGGCACCACCACGGCTATTTTGCGCGGGCAAAAGCGTTTTGAGTTGGGAGACATGCTCCGCGAATCCCCCTTCATGGAGGGTTCTATTCGGATATTGCCCCATCCAGAAGACATCGATACACTTGAATTCGAAGCGCAAATTTCCACCATCATGGATTTGTCGCACCGGATTGTAGAGCTTTCTCCCAATATTCCACAAGAGGCCATCGCCATGTTGCGCAGCATTCAGGACAATTCCTTTTTGCTGAATTTTATCTCTTCCAACATGAATTCCAAGGTTGAGGTAAAGCAACAAATTTTGGAATACAACGACTTGAGCCAAAAGGCATCCCTGGTCATCCATGAAATGGGTACCCAACTGCAATTGTTGGAACTGAAAGATAAAATTGAAACGAGGGTACGTGGTGATCTAGAAAAACAACAGCGGGATTATTTCCTGAGCCAACAGCTCAAGACCATCCAGGAAGAATTGGGTCAAAATCCGCAGGAAGAAGACGTAAATTCTTTGGAGGCCAAGGGGAAAGCCAAGCAGTGGTCAGAATCTGCCGCAAAACATTTCGAGAAGGAACTGACCAAACTCCGCAGGATGAATCCACAGGTGGCCGAATACTCGATCCAGTTGAACTACCTGGAATTGATGATCGATCTGCCTTGGCAACAATATTCTGAAGACAATTTTAACCTCAAACGGGTCAAAAAGGTACTGGATCACGATCACTTTGGCCTCGAAAAAGTTAAAGAACGGATCCTGGAACACCTGGCGGTACTCAAGCTCAAAGGCGATATGAAGGCGCCCATCTTGTGTCTGGTAGGCCCTCCGGGAGTCGGTAAAACCTCTTTGGGCAGGTCAATTGCTACGGCTCTGGATCGGGAATTTGTCCAAATGTCTTTGGGTGGCTTGCACGATGAAAGTGAAGTTCGCGGACACCGCAAAACCTACATTGGCGCACTCCCTGGTCGCATTATCCAATCGATGAAAAAAGCTGGCAGCGGCAATCCAGTATTTTTGCTTGACGAAATCGATAAGGTTGGCCGCGATTTTCGGGGCGACCCCAGCTCTGCGTTGTTGGAGGTGTTGGATCCATCCCAAAACGACCATTTTCACGACAATTACCTGGAGGTGGATTATGATTTGAGCAAAGTATTGTTCATCGCTACGGCCAATGGTTTGAGTACCATTCAGCCACCACTGCTCGATCGGATGGAAATCATTGAAATCAGTGGTTATTCCATGGAAGAAAAAGTGGAAATTGCCAAGCGCCACCTCATCCCAGAGCAACTGAAAGAGCACGGTCTCAAGGCCAGTCAGGTGAAATTTGGCAAAAAAGCCTTGAAGAAAATTGTGCAGGAATACACCCGCGAATCGGGCGTTCGCTCGCTCAATCGCCAAATTGCCGCGATAATGCGCCACGTTGCCAAGGAGGTCGCGATGGATGAAACTTCCAATCCCAATATCGACGAAACGGAAGTAGCCAGCATCCTGGGCATCAAGCCTTATACATCAGAGTTGTACAAAGAAGTTCCTTCTCCTGGTGTAGCAGTTGGTCTGGCCTGGACTCAAATGGGTGGCGAAATTCTTTTTGTGGAATCCAGCGTAAGCAAAGGCACTGGTCGCATGATTCTGACCGGAAACCTCGGAGAGGTGATGAAAGAATCGGCAACTACGGCCATGAGTTTCATCAAAGCCCACGCCGAAGAACTGGGCGTGGATACCGAAAAAATTGAAAAAAGCGACGTACACGTCCACATCCCCGAAGGCGCTATCCCCAAAGATGGCCCATCAGCAGGAGTGACCATGCTTACGGCACTCGCTTCCATCTTTACGGGCAAACCCGTTAAGCCATTTTTGGCCATGACTGGCGAAATCACGCTGCGAGGAAAGGTTTTGCCGGTAGGCGGAATCAAGGAAAAAATCCTGGCGGCCAAACGGGCAGGCATGAAAGAAATCATCCTATGCAAAGAAAACCGTCGCCATGTGGAAGACATCAACACCGATTACATCAGTGGTTTGAAATTCCACTATGTCGGGAATATGCAGGAAGTATTGGCGCAGGCAATTGCCTAAGCATTAACTTCAATTAGTGAATACATTAACGCTTCGGCTCAGTGCATTTTTGTTGCACTGAGCCGATTTTTTTTTCAAATGATAGTTTGTACAGCGCAATTTTAGACTTGGCAATTCAGATGACAAATGCAGGTTTCTTAATTTACTTTTCACAACCATTTCTGCTTTCCACAGTTGAACTTTTAACAATTTACCAAAACCAAACCATTATGAATCAAGTTGTCCACATTTCCCCACGTGGCTGGCGAGCCTTCAGCCGCAGCCTTTTTCTTCTCTTGTTAAGTTTTACTTTTTTTTCGGTATTGCAGGCACAAAGCTCTTGCCTGGCCAATTTTGGCCGTTTGGGCAATCTTAAAGTGTGCCAAACCACAACCACTGCCAGCATTCAGGCTGACGAGGTTGCGGCGCCAGTAGTTCCTGCTGGCTACAGTGTATTGTATGTACTGACCAAAGGCGATAGCCTGAAGATCCAAAGAGTAAGCCGATTCCCCTTCTTCAAAGTACAACCGAACGACCTCTACACGATCCACACCCTGGTGTACAATCCTACAACGCTGGATCTGAGCATCGTGAAGCCAGGTATTACTACCGGTTTTGATGTCAACAAATTACTGATTCAAGGTGGCGGCAAAATTTGTGCAGCCCTGGACGTAGCCGGAGCAAAATTCAGCTTTGGTGCTTGTACCGATCCATGCTTTGCTAAAGCAGGAACTTTGCGCGCTGAAACCAAAGCTTGCCTGGATGGAGACACCGTACGTTTGCGTGCCTCTATAGCCACTGCTCCAATTGTACCCGATAGCTTCCAGGTAGCCTATGTTCTGACGCGCAGTGATAGTCTGGTGATCATCAATGCAGGTGCCAAGCCTGAATTTGTGGTCAACAGAGTTGGCAAATACACGATCCACACCCTGGTTTACAATCCTAAAAGCCTGAATTTGGCGATTGTAAGACTTGGTGTTACCACCGGTTTTGATGTCAACAAATTGCTGGTACAAGGTGGCGGCAGCATTTGCGCAGCGCTGGACGTAGCAGGTGCAAAGTTTGATGTCACTGCTTGCCCTTGTGTTGCATCAACCGGAACACTGCGTGCGGTTAGTGGTGCTTGTTTGCAAGACGGCAAAGCGCGTTTGCAGGCCATCCAGACTTCTCGTCCAAATGTACCAAATGGTTACAAATTGGCTTATGTACTGACCCGCAGCGACAGTCTGGTGATCATTGGCACCAGTGCAACTCCTGAGTTTACGGTGACCCGCGCAGCTCGTTACACGATCCACACTTTGGTATACAATCCGGCTACCCTGAATTTGGGCATTGTGAGACCAGGTGTTACTACCGGTTTTGACGTCAACAAATTATTGATTCAAGGTGGTGGCAAAATTTGCGCCGTGCTGGATGTAGCAGGTGCCAAATTTGATATCTCTGCAACGCCTTGTTGCTCTGCCAAAGCAGGAACTTTGCGCGCTGATTCCAAGGTTTGTCTGGAAGGAGACACCGTGCGTTTGCGCGCCACTGTTGCTACTGCTCCCTTTATCCCGGATAGCTTCCAGGTAGCCTACGTGTTGACCCGCGGTGATAGTCTGGTGATCATCAATGCAGGTGCCAAGCCTGAATTTGTGGTCAACAGAGTTGGCAAATACACGATCCACACCCTGGTTTACAATCCTAAAAGCCTGAATTTGGCGATTGTAAGACTTGGTGTTACCACCGGTTTTGATGTCAACAAATTGCTGGTACAAGGTGGCGGCAGCATTTGCGCAGCGCTGGACGTAGCAGGTGCAAAGTTTGATGTCACTGCTTGCCCTTGTGTTGCATCAACCGGAACACTGCGTGCGGTTAGTGGTGCTTGTTTGCAAGACGGCAAAGCGCGTTTGCAGGCCATCCAGACTTCTCGTCCAAATGTACCAAATGGTTACAAATTGGCTTATGTACTGACCCGCAGCGACAGTCTGGTGATCATTGGCACCAGTGCAACTCCTGAGTTTACGGTGACCCGCGCAGCTCGTTACACGATCCACACTTTGGTATACAATCCGGCTACTCTGAATTTGGGCATTGTGAGACCAGGCATAACTACAGGTTTTGACGTCAACAAATTATTGATTCAAGGTGGTGGCAAAATTTGCGCTGTGCTGGATGTAGCCGGTGCCAAATTTGATGTCTCTGCAGTTGCATGCTGTACGGCCAAAGCAGGTACTTTGCGTGCCTTTGGATCTGCTTGTTTGACCAATGGGAGTGCTACGTTGAGTGCGGCTATCAGTCAGTTGCCTACAATTCCTGCGGGTTATCGCTTGCTGTATGTCCTGACTTCTGGTGACAAACTGGTGATCGAGCAGGTCAATAACTTGCCGGTATTTATTGTTAAAAAGACGGGTAAATTTACCATCCATACTTTGGTGTACAATCCAACAACCTTGGATTTGGGCATTGTCAAATTTGGTCAGACTACGGGTGTTGATGTCAATGGCTTGTTGGTTCAAGGCGGCGGCAAAATCTGTGCTGCACTGGATGTCGCTGGTGCACCATTCAACGTAGTGGAGTGTGCTTGTACGGTGAGTGTAGGTCGCATTGCGCCACAACCCATCAATTGCTACAACGGATTGCGTGCAGTTCGCCTCAAAGCCAGCATCCTGCACCAGCCAAGCGGCCCTAGCGGATACCGTTCCATCTGGGTTTTGACTGAAGGCGAAAGCTTAGTCATTCAGGCGGTAAATACACACTCTCCGGAGTTCTATGTAAGTCGTACTGGAAAATTCCGCATCCACACTTTGATTTACAACCCTGCAACCCTTGACTTGAGCATTGTCAAGTTGGGCAAAACCACTGGTTTTGATGTCAATGGTTTGCTGGTACAAGGTGGCGGCAGCATTTGTGCGGGATTGGATGTGGCAGGCGCTGCGTTTGAAATCAAGCGTTGCAATAGTGTCACCTTTGGCGAGTTGCAGGGTTCGAACTTGTTTCCCAACCCCGCTCAAAATGCATTGAATGTGCAATTGAGCAACAAGAACGGAGCTGTTTCGGTAGAAATCGTTGACCTGAACGGTAAACTGATGCAACGCCATGCGTTTGAATCAGGCATTACTCAAGCGGAACTCGACGTAACCAACCTTTCTGCTGGTATGTACTTCGTACGCATCAATGCGGAAGGACAGGCTGGAGAAATGCTGAAATTTACAAAGCAGTAACGATGTAGCTTAAATCTTGGAAAAGATAAATATTGTAGCGGGATTTGTGGCATTGTCACAAATCCCGCTGCTTTTTTTGAGTAAAGTCACACTTCTGAACATTTTTTATTCCTCAAAATGCCGCCAACCCTGGGCTTTCAAAGCATGAATATTCCCCCCTTTGGTGTGCAGTTTAAGTCCATCTTTGGCTTCCACAATCTCCCCAGAAATATAGATATCGGGTAAAAAGCGGATTTTGTCCACATCCTTGGGATTGATGGTGAAGAGTAGCTCGTAATCTTCGCCTCCGCTCAGGGCACAAGTAGTAGGGTCAAGACCAAATTTTATGGCCTGCATTTCGGTATCTGGATGAATGGGGATGCCGCTCTCTTCCAGGAAAGCACCAACGCCAGATTGGGTGCAGAGGTGAAACAATTCCGAAGCCAACCCATCTGAAATATCGATCATGGAAGTAGGCACGAGTTGGTTCTTTTCAAACATCTCGATGATGTCTTTCCGCGCTTCGGGTTTCAGTTGACGACCGATGATGTAGTTTTGTGCTTCCAGGTCTGGTTGAATGCCCGGGTTGGAAAGGTACAATTGCTTTTCCCGCTCCAGGATCTGCAAGCCGAGATAGGCCGCACCTAGGTCGCCGGTAATGCAAACCAAATCACCTACTTTAGCGGTATTGCGGTATACAATTTTTTCCGCCTTGCCTTGTCCTATCGCGGTAATGGACAAAATCATTCCTCGTTGCGAAGAACTGGTATCTCCGCCCACCAAATCCACGGCATAGTGTTGACATGCCAAACGGATGCCTTCGTACAACTCTTCCAAAGCCTCCAGCGAAAAGCGGTTGCTCAAGGCCATACTCACGGTAATCTGCTTGGGCTGGGCATTCATAGCGTAAATGTCAGACACATTGACCGCCACAGCTTTGTAACCCAGGTGCTTGAGGGGCATGTACATCAAGTCGAAATGGATGCCTTCTACCAACATATCGGTGGATACAACAGTCAGGTAGCCGGAATTGTCGATCACGGCAGCATCGTCGCCTACGCCTTTGAGCGAGGAACTATTTTGTAGCGGAAATTGACGAGTGAGGTGCTCAATGAGGCCAAATTCGCCAAGGGAATTGATATCGGTGCGTGGTTCTGCTTGGTCTTGCATGAATGGTGTTTGGTGTACAACAAGTCTATTTAAGGCTGAACCAATCGATCCAGAAAGCTTTTTGCCCGCTGAACGCTGTCTTCGCCTTCTTTTTCAGCCAATTTTACTGCTTTTTCAGCTGCAACTTTTGCTTCGGGGATTTTTCCTTTGGTGACCAGCAAATCGGCCAGACTGAGGGCATAAATGGATTGGGTGCTTTTTTCGGAAGCCACTTTCATCAATTCAATTGCTGTATCCAGGGCATCGGGTGCTGCGCTGCTGCGTTTTTTTAACTCAAAAGCTACCGTGCGCAATTCTGCCACTGGCTCGTTGGCAGCAGCTTTGGCATATGCTTTGGCGGCTTTCATGTAGTCTTTGCTGTTGTCTTGTTTGTTGGCCAATTCCATGTCCATCCGTGCCGCAAAAGCCTGGGCGCGATCTGGCACGTTGGCCTGCATTTTCTTTTTGGCCTCTTTGAGCAATTCTTCGTTTTGCATGGTGATGCCCTTTTGAGCAGTAGCCTTGCAAGCGGCCAGTATTTTATTTTTTACGGCTTCTTCACCACCTACCAACGGAGCAATTGCAGTGCGGTTTTGCACCAATAATTCAAATGCGCGGCTGTCGGCTTCATTGGTGCCCTCAAAAATGATTTTGCGGCTGAGTTCGGAGTTGAGGTCTTTTTGGTTGCGCAGGTAATCGTTCACGATCCGAGGATTGGGTTTGCCCAGGCGGCCCAATGCCCGCACGTACTTGTACACCAGTTCAGGACTGCGGTCGCCAGCATCGTATTTTTTGGCAAACTCATCCATATTGTCTACCCGACCGAGGGCACTTTTACCTTCTTTGATGAATTCTTCTACTTGCTTGGCGCCGACAATCCGCTTGATCACCTTGCCATCGCTGCCGATGAAATACAAAGTCGGGTAAGCCGAGACGGGGTACGTTTTTTGAAATTTGGTACCTTCTGGCTGCTCCATGTCAATTTTCATGCTGACAAAGTTCTCATTGAAAAAAGCGCCTACTTCTTCGTTGGTAAACACGCTTTTTGACATCATTTTGCAAGGTCCGCACCAGGTGGTGAATGCGTCTACAAAAATGGGTCTTTCCTGTTTTTTGGCTTCGGCAATGGCCTCGTCCCAGGTGCCGTGAAAAAACTCAATGCCTTGCCCAATCGCTGCACTCAGCAGCATCGTGGATACCACGAGTGTAGAAATCATTTTTTTCATAGAATCATTTTTTTGTCGCTTCAAAGCGTGGAATGATGTAAGTAAAGCTGAAAAATTAACTTCCCGATTTTGGGTTTATTGTTGCTGTTGTTCAAACTGCTCAATGAGTTGCTGATCCGTAACGCCTCTTTTTAGGTTGGTTACCAGTACCTGAGCATCTTTGACCATGGGATGTTCGGGATACTTTTCCAAAAAGACTTCATAGTATTCAAGGGCTTTGTCTTTGTCTTTTAGCTCGTTTTCGGCTACAAAGCCTTGCATGAAAACGGCCTCTGCACTGCGGATGTATGGGCTGAAAGAGGTGCCAATCTGTCCCCACAAACCAATGGCCTCGTTGAATTTTCCAATAGCATGGCAAAGCTCTGCCGCACGAAACAAGTAAACCGGCGCCAGTGAATCTTGTGGAAACCTGCTGGCCAGGGCTTGTGCATTGCTTACAAACGCATTGACCCGAGTCGTATCTAATGCCTGATCAGGCTTTTGTCGCAAGGTGGTTTCCAACTCCGCCAGGGTACTTACCAATTCCGCCTGGGTTGCTTCATTTGCCGTTTGTGGTTTGGGCGTACAAGCGCAAAGGAGTGCTAGGGAAATTGCAAAAATGACTGTCCAAAATCCTTCCATAGAATAAAAATTAGCTCAAATTTACATAAAAAAATAACTTGAAGTCGAGTTGAATTATAGGCCAAACTCCAGGTAAATTTCTTTTAACTTCTTCTTAAGATTCTCCCCGTTAAACCAATCCTGCCTCACACCGTCTAAGCTTTCACAAACACAAATCGCTGAACATGGAAAAAATAAAACACCTCTACTGGCGCGCAGGTTTTGGCCTGAGTCCGGCAGAGTGGCAACAAAAAAAAGCATGGCCCATCAGCAAGGCCATAGAGGATTTGTTTACTCAATCCAGGAATGCAACCGTAGCCCTCCCGATTGCTGAAATTTCTTTGCCAGAAGACATGGAAAAAAAACGCGAAAATCGCGAGCAGTTTGAGCAGTTTTTGCGCGAAGAGAAACGTCGTATTTTTGAATACAACACCAATTGGGTATACCGCATGGCCAACCCTAAGGAAAGCGCACTTCTGGAACGCATGACCTTCTTTTGGCACGGCCATTTTGCCTGCAAGCCCGATTTTGGCAAGCTAAGCATGCAATACCTCAATACCTTACGCAAACATGCCCTAGGTAAATTCGGCGATATGCTTTTGGCCATCGCCCAAGACCCCGCGATGATCCGCTACCTGAATAACCAGCAAAACCGCAAGGAAAAACCCAATGAAAACTTCGCCCGGGAATTGATGGAACTCTTCACCCTTGGTCGGGGTCAGTACACTGAAAAAGACATCAAGGAAGCTGCCCGCGCCTTCACGGGTTGGTCTAGCGATTTGCGCGGCGATTACCTGTTTCGGCCAATGTGGCACGACTATGGCAGCAAAACTTTTTTTGGAAAAACGGGCACTTTTGATGGAAAAGACATCGTCAACATCATCCTGGAAAAACCCGAAACTGCACAGTTCATCGTGCGCAAAGTGTACAAGCACTTCGTCAACGAGCAAGTGGATGAAGTAAAAGTAAAAGAACTGAGCCAGCAATTTTTTCAATCGGGTTACGATATTTCAAAATTGATGCGCAGCATTCTATCCAGCGATTGGTTTTATGCACAGCAAAATATGGGCAACCGCATCAAATCGCCTATTGAGTTTACCGCAGGGTTGATGCGAACCACCGAAATGAAATTTGACCTACCAATGGGCATGCTGTTTATCCAACGTGCGCTGGGGCAAATTTTGTTCAATCCGCCCAATGTGGCAGGCTGGCCAGGAGGCAAAACCTGGATCGACAACTCAACCCTGATGTTACGGCTCAATCTTTCGGCATACCTCTTTAACGCAACCGAATTCAGCTTGCGCACCAAAGGGGAATTTGAAGACGAAATGCGCGAAAAGGGTGGACGGAGATTGAGCAATACCCTCAATTTGGCACCACTCAGCTCCAGCATCAAAGGCACCACAACCCAAGAAATAGCGACGGAACTGGCATCATACCTCCTGATGGCCCAACCCTCTCTGCCCATTGAAACCTACACCAGAGAATTGCCAGCTTCCGATCGTGAAACGATCATTCGCCAAATGACCTCCCGCTTGATGACTTTGCCTGAATATCAATTGTGCTAATTGTCCCAAATTGAAAAACATGAAAAGAAGGAATTTTTTGAAGCAATCGGGATTGGCAAGTACCGCTTTGATGATGCCTGCCTTCCTCAACGATATAGCCTTTGGCCAATTGATGGCACGGCGGAGTGGAAAAATCCTGGTAGTGGTGCAGTTTTCAGGGGGTAACGATGGCCTCAATACCATTGTGCCGTACCAAAACGACCTTTATTACCAAAACCGACCTAGCCTCGGTATCCCAAAAACTCAAGTGCTGAAGGTGAGCAGTGATTTGGGGTTCAATCCTGCATTACAAGCACTGCAAGGCTTATACGATGATGGCGTAATGAGCATTGTCAACAGTGTGGGATATCCCAACCCTGACCGCTCCCACTTTCGCTCGATGGATATTTGGCACACCGCCAGCGAAAGCACCGAGTACCTCAACTCTGGTTGGCTGGGGCGCTACCTGGACAGCAATTGTCAGGGCTGTGCTTCACCGTATCACGCCATTGAATTGGACGATACCCTGAGCCTGGCACTCAAAGGCAATCAACGCCGGGGATTTGCCATGAGCGACCCCGCCCAGCTCAAGCGGACCACCGACAATAAACTGCTGCAAGCGGTGAGCAAAACGCCCAGCGCCAACCACCAAGAAGAAAATGTAGCCTATTTGTACAAAACCCTGGTGGATACCCAGTCTTCCGCCGATTACCTGTTTGAAAAATCCAAAGTGTACCGTTCCACGATGGCTTATCCACAGAGTGAATTTGCCAAAGACTTGAAGATGATCTCGCAGTTGATCACTGCCGATACCGATACCAAGATTTATTATGCTTCCCTGACGGGCTTTGATACCCACGCCAACCAACGCAACCGCCAGGAGCGCTTGCTGCAACAATACGCAGAGGGGATGAAAGCGTTTGTGCAAGACCTGAAGCAAAACAACTTGCTCAACGATGTGCTGATTATGACCTTTTCAGAATTTGGTCGCCGAGTGAAACAAAACGCCAGCGTAGGTACCGATCATGGAACGGCCAATAACTTGTTTCTGATCGGAGGCAACCTCAAAAAAGCTGGTTTTTTCAATGCCCCTGCCAATTTGAGTGACTTGGATGAAGGCGACTTGAAGTACCAAATTGATTTTCGAGACATCTATACTACCTTGCTCAACAAATGGCTGGAAGCTCCAGCACCCCAAATTTTGGGACATTCGTTTAAAGGCCTGGACATTGTTTAATTCAATCAAAATACATCAACCATGAAACTGCTGAAAATCAGCTCCATCTTTGCTTGTCTGCTCTTTTTTGCCTTGAATTTGAGTGCCCAACGCGCTCGTGGGCCAATGATGAATATGGACTCGATGAGGGTCAAATTGAGCCTCAATGCCAATCAGGAAAAAGAGATCAAAGCCATAATCGACAATTACCGTCCCAAATTGAAGGATGCCCGTGACATCAACACCGAACAGGCCGCTCGGCGGGAAGCAATGGCCCCCTTGTTGCAAGCCATGCAGGAAGAGGTACGCGGCGTATTGAATGAGGAACAAAAGGCCAAATTGGATGCCATGAAAGCCAATCGCCCTAAAAAAGGAAAAGGTGCAGGGTCACAGAAGTAGT